>DATINN010000719.1:0-10374 GCA_035474175.1 Mycobacteriales bacterium
TGCGGCAGTTCGGCGAGAAGGTGCCCGCGCACAGCCGGATGCTGGCCGGCATCGGGGAGAACGCGGGCGTGGTCGACGCCGGTGACGGCTGGGCCGTCACGTTCAAGGTCGAGTCGCACAACCACCCGTCCTACGTGGAGCCCTACCAGGGCGCGGCCACCGGGGTGGGCGGCATCGTGCGCGACATCCTGGCCATGGGGGCGCGGCCGATCGCGGTGCTGGACCCGCTGCGGTTCGGCCCCGCGGACGCGCCGGACACCGCCCGGGTGCTGCCCGGGGTGGTCGCCGGGGTCGGCGGCTACGGCAACTGCCTGGGCCTGCCCAACATCGGCGGTGAGGTCGTCTTCGACCCCTCCTACCTCGGCAACCCGCTGGTCAACGCGCTCTGCGTGGGCGTGATGCGGACCGGCGACCTGCAGCGCTCGGCCGCCACCGGCACCGGCAACAAGGTCATCCTGTTCGGCGCCAAGACCGGCCGGGACGGCATCGGCGGGGTGTCCGTGCTGGCCAGCGCGACCTTCGACGACGCCCGGGAGAGCAAGCGGCCGAGCGTGCAGGTCGGTGACCCGTTCGCGGAGAAGGTGCTCATCGAGTGCTGCCTGGAGCTCTACGCGGCCGGCCTCACCGTCGGCATCTCCGACCTCGGCGGCGCCGGCCTGTCCTGCGCGCTGACCGAGCTGGCCAGCGCGGGCGACGGCGGCATGCACGTGGACCTGGAGCGGGTGCCGCTGCGGGAGGCCTCGATGAGCCCGGAGGAGGTGCTGGCCAGCGAGTCCCAGGAGCGGATGTGCGCGGTCGTCGCCCCCGACCGGGTGCCCGAGTT
The DNA here is from genome assembly GCA_035474175.1 of Mycobacteriales bacterium. Classification (GTDB taxonomy): domain Bacteria; phylum Actinomycetota; class Actinomycetes; order Mycobacteriales; family CADCTP01; genus CADCTP01. Next base: position 824 of record DATINN010000719.1, read on the forward strand.
CCTGGCCGTCTGCGCCAAGTGGGACGTGCTGGCCACCGTCCTCGGCGAGGTCACGGACACCGGCCGGCTGGAGGTCGACTGGCACGGCGAGCGGATCGTGGACGTGCCGCCGCGCACGGTCGCGCACGAGGGTCCGGTCTACACCCGGCCGATCGAGCGCCCGGCCGACCAGGACCGTCTCGTCGCCGACTCGCCGGATCGCCTGCCCCGTCCGGACGACCTGCGCGCCCTGCTCCTGCGGATGGTGGCGTCCCCCGGCCTGTGCAGCCGGGCCTGGGTCACCGACCAGTACGACCGGTACGTCCAGGGCAACACCGTGCTGGCCCAGCCCGAGGACGCCGGTGTGGTCCGGATCGACGAGACCACCCAGCGGGGGGTGGCCGTCGCCACCGACGGCAACGGCCGCTACACCCGCCTCGACCCGTACGCGGGGGCGCAGCTGGCGCTGGCCGAGGCGTACCGGAACGTGGCCGTGACCGGGGCCGAGCCCATCGCCGTCACCGACTGCCTCAACTTCGGCAGCCCCGAGGACCCGGGCGTGATGTGGCAGTTCAGCGAGGCCGTCCGCGGCCTGGCCGACGGCTGCCGGCAGCTCGGCACCCCGGTCACCGGCGGCAACGTGAGCTTCTACAACCAGACCGGCTCGACGCCGATCCTGCCCACCCCGGTGGTCGGTGTGCTCGGCCTGCTGGCGGACGTGCGGACCCGGACCCCCATGGGCTTCGGTGCCCCCGGCGACGTGATCGTGCTGCTCGGCGCGACCGGCGAGCACTTCGGCGGCTCCGAGTGGGCGCACGCGGAGCACGGCCATCTCGGCGGCACCCCGCCCCCGGTCGACCTGGCCGCCGAGCAGGCCCTGGCCGCCGTGCTGCGGCAGGGCCGGCTGCGCAGCGCCCACGACCTGTCCGACGGCGGGCTGGCCCAGGCGCTGGTCGAGTGCTGCCTGCGCCGCGGCCGGGGCGCGACCGTCGCGGTCGACGGCGACCCGTTCGTCGCGCTGTTCAGCGAGTCCACCGCCCGCGCCCTCGTCACCGTCGGCGAGGACGAGCTGGACCGGCTGACCGCGCTGGCCGAGGAGCAGGGCGTGCCCTGCGTGACGCTGGGCGAGGTGACCGACGCGGCCACGCTCACCGTGCTGGACGTGCTCACCGTCGGCCTGGCCGAGCTGCGCGCGGCGTCGGAGTCCACGCTGCCGGCGCTGTTCGACTGAGGCGGAGATGGCCCGACGCAACGACCCGGCCCGGGCGGGCGAGGCCGTCCTCGCCCAGGCCGACCCGATCCTGCAGTGGCTCGGCACCCAGCCGCCCTCGGCCTGGCGCACGCCGTCGGCCCTGCCCGGCTGGACCGTGGCCGAGCTGGCCACCCACCTGGGCATGGCGCTGGGCGTGATCCCGGCCGTCCTCGGCGACCCCACCCCGGACAGGCCCATCACCCTGGACCGGTACGTCTCCGGCTACGCCGGCGCCGCCGCCGACATCCGGGAACGCGACGTCAAGGGCGCCGCCGGCCGCGACCCGGCCGAGATCCTGGCCGACCTGTACGACCGCCGGGCCGCCGCCGCGGCCGCGATCGCCGACCCGCCCCCGGCCCGGGCCGTCCGGGCCCCGCGCGGGCCGGTCACCCCGGCCGACTTCCTCACCACCCGGGTCATCGAGATGGTCGTGCACGCCGACGACCTGTCCCGCTCGCTGCCGGACCGGGAGCCGGTCGAGCTGGACCGGACCGCGCTGCGGCTGGTCACCCAGGCCTGCGCCGACATCATCGCCACCCGCGCGCCGGGCCGGTCGCTGGAGCTGCGCGTCCCGCCGTACGCGGCGGTGCAGTGCGTGCAGGGCCCGCGGCACACCCGGGGCACACCACCGAACGTGGTCGAGACCGACCCGCTGACCTGGATCCGGCTGGCTGCCGGCCGCCGCTCCTGGAGCGACGCTGTGACCAGGGGAGACGTCCGCGCCAGTGGAGAACGGGCGGACCTGGGCGGATGGCTCCCGCTGTTCTAGCAAGCGTCCGGTTGGTCCCGGAGAGTGTGCGACAGGCCCTACTCGGAGGTACCGTTGAGGACCCGCGGCCGGCCGCATCCCCCCAAGCGGCCGGTCGCGGCTAGAGCCCTGTCGACAGCGCGGCCAGGCCGGGCCGCCCCCTGTCGCCCGGTAGAGTGAGCCCGTGCCCGAGCCCGACCTGTCGGTGGAAGCTCAGCCCAAGGAAGAGTGCGGCGTCTTCGGCGTCTGGGCCCCGGGCGAGGACGTGGCCAAGCTGACCTACTACGGCCTCTACGCCCTGCAGCACCGCGGGCAGGAGGCCGCCGGGATCGCGGTCAGCGACGGCGCCGCCCTGGTCGTCTACAAGGACCTGGGCCTGGTCGCGCAGGTCTTCGACGAGCCCACGCTGGACAGCCTGCGCGGCCACATCGCCATCGGCCACTGCCGCTACTCCACCACCGGCTCCGGCACCTGGGAAAATGCGCAGCCCACGTTCCGGACCACGTCGACCGGGACGGGCATCGCGCTCGGCCACAACGGCAACCTGGTCAACACGGCCGAGCTGTCCGTGCGGGCGGCCGCGCTGGGCGTGGCCGACGTCCGCGGCGCGACCACCGACTCCGACCTGATCACCGGCCTGCTCACGGCGTACCCGGACCTGTCGGTGGAGGAGGCGGCGCGCACGGTGCTGCCGACCCTGTCCGGCGCGTTCTCGCTGGTGTTCATGGACGAGCACACGCTGTACGCGGCCCGCGACGGCTACGGCGTCCGGCCGCTGGTGCTGGGCCGGCTCGACCGGGGCTGGGTCGTGGCCAGCGAGACCGCAGCGCTGGACATCGTCGGCGCGTCGTTCGTGCGCGAGGTCGAGCCGGGCGAGCTGATCACGATCGACGCCGACGGGCTGCGCTCGGAGCGCTTCGCCCAGCCCGACCCGAAGGGCTGCCTGTTCGAGTACGCGTACCTGGCCCGGCCGGACACCACGATCGGCGGCCGCAACGTGCACTCGGCCCGGGTCGCGGTCGGCCGCCGGCTGGCCCGCGAGCACCCGGCCGAGGCCGACCTGGTCATCCCGGTGCCCGAGTCCGGCATCCCGGCCGCGATCGGCTTCGCCGAGGAGTCCGGCATCCCGTACGGGCTGGGTCTGGTCAAGAACTCCTACGTCGGCCGGACCTTCATCCAGCCGTCCCAGACGATCCGCCAGCTCGGCATCCGGCTCAAGCTCAACCCGCTGCGGGACGTGCTGCGGGGCAAGCGGATCGTGGTCGTGGACGACACGATCGTGCGCGGCAACACCCAGCGCGCGCTGGTCCGGATGCTGCGCGAGTCGGGCGCGCTGGAGGTGCACGTCCGGATCTCCGCGCCCCCGGTGAAGTGGCCCTGCTTCTACGGCATCGACTTCCCCAGCCGGGCCGAGCTGATCGCCAACGGCCTGGACGACGAGGGCATCCGCCGCTCGATCGGGGCCGACTCGCTCGGCTACGTCTCGCTCGACGGGCTGATCAAGGCCAGCGAGCAGCCCGCGTCCCGGCTGTGCACGGCCTGCTTCGACGGGCAGTACGCGATCCCGCTGCCGTCGCCGGAGCTGGTCGGCAAGCACGTGCTGGAGGGGATCGAGCTGTCGGTCACGACCGGCTCCCCGGGACCGTCCGGGGACACCCTGGAAGAGCTGGGTCTCGTCGACCCGGCCCCGCGGTCGTGAACCGGCCCGAGATCTCGTACGCGGAGTCCGGCGTCGACATCGACGCCGGCGAGCGGGCGGTGGCGCTGATGCGGGCCGCGGTCGCCCGCACCACCCGGCCCGAGGTGGTCGGCGGGCTCGGCGGCTTCGCCGGGCTCTTCGCGCTGGACGTGCAGCGCTACCGGCGCCCGCTGCTGGCCTCGACCACCGACGGGGTCGGCACCAAGATCGCGATCGCCCGGGCCCTGGACCGGCACGACACGATCGGCCTGGACCTGGTCGCGATGGTCGTGGACGACCTGGCCGTGTGCGGGGCCGAGCCGCTGTTCCTGCAGGACTACGTCGCCTGCGGGCAGGTCGTGCCGGAGCGGGTCGCCGCGATCGTGTCCGGCATCGCGGCCGGCTGCGCGCTGGCCGGCTGCTCCCTGGTCGGCGGCGAGACCGCCGAGCACGGCGACCTGATGGAGCCCGACGCGTACGACCTGGCCGCGACCGCGGTCGGCGTGGTCGAGACCGACGACCTGCTCGGCCCGGACCGGGTCCGGCCCGGCGACGCGGTCGTGGCGCTGGCCTCGTCCGGGCTGCACTCCAACGGCTACTCGCTGGTGCGGCGGGTGGTCCGGGGGCTGTCGCTGGCGGCGGCGGTCCCGGAGTTCGGCCGGACGCTGGGCGAGGAGCTGCTGGAGCCGACCCGCATCTACGCCCGGGACTGCCTGGCGCTGGCCGCGGCGACCGAGGTGCACGCGTTCGCGCACGTCACCGGTGGGGGGCTGGCCGGCAACCTGGCCCGGGTCCTGCCCCCGACCGTCGACGCCGTGGTCGAGCGGGCCACCTGGACGCCGCCGCCGGTCTTCGGCTGGGTCGCCGCGCACGGGCCGGTCGCCCCGGCCGAGCTGGAGCGCACGCTGAACGTCGGCGTCGGCATGGTCGCCGTGCTGCCCGACGGGCCCGCGGCGGTGCGGCTGCTGGCCGAGCGGGGCGTCCCGGCCTGGGTCGCCGGCGAGGTCACCGGCGGCACCGGTCAGGCCCGCCTGGTCGGCACCCACCCGTCCTGAACAGACCACCGGGCATGCCGTGCCGCGATCCGCGGTCGGCGTCAGCCGGGCCGGGGTCGGGGTGGCGATCCGCGTCGACCGGCCGCATGACGGGTGCGGCCGATCGACGGACACTCAGGCGGTCGGTCAACCGCGCGAGGACGGCTCCCAGTCGTCGTCCGGGTCGTACTCGTCCGCGTCATCCCCGTCGTCGTCGTCCGTCAGTGACGGCGGCGGCGCCGCGGACGGCTCGCCCTTCAGCTCGCGCTGCAAGGCAGTCAGGTCGGTGTCGTGCGTGCTGTACTTCAGCGCACGGGCCACCTTCTGCTGCTTAGCCTTGGCACGGCCGCGCCCCATGGCTCGACCCCCTCGCACAGGACAAAGGGGCGACCTGCACGAGGCGGCCCCACAGTGTGGTCATCGTCGTGGCACCAGATTACAGCCACCGGGCCACTCGTACCACGTCGCGTCACCGGCTCCCGGTGCGCGGCGCGGTCGAGGTCACCCGGACAGCGGAGCGACTGCGGCCGTTTCGGCGCAACCGGCTCAGCGAACCGGGTCCGGAACCAGGATCCCGCGCAGCCGCCCGACCTCCGCCATCCGCCGCTCGGCCAGCCGGTCGGCCGCCACCGCGGGCGGAACGCCCTCGTCAGCGGCCGTGGCGAAGATGCTGCGGGTGGTGTCGAAGATCGCCGTGGCCTTGGCGTGCGCCCGCTCCGGCACGTAGCCCCGGAACTCGTCAGCGACCTGGATCACACCGCCGGAGTTGACCACGTAGTCGGGCGCGTAGAGCACCCCGCGGTCGGCCAGGATCTTCTCCACCCCGGGGTGGGCGAGCTGGTTGTTGGCCGCGCCGCACACGACCGGCGCGGTGAGCACGTCGACCACGGCCTCGGACAGCGCGCCGCCCAGGGCGCAGGGCGCGTACACGTCCAGCGGGGTGCGGACCAGCGCGTCGGCGTCGGCGACGGAGCGGACCTGGGGGTGGGCGGCGGTCACGGCGGCCACCGCGGCCGGCTGCACGTCGCAGATCACCACGTCGGCGCCGTCCTCGACCAGGTGGCCGACGAGGTGCCGGCCGACCTTGCCGACGCCGGCGATGCCGACCCGGCGGCCGGCCAGCGACGGGGTGCCCCACTGCCGCTCGGCGCAGGCCCGCATGCCCTGGAAGACACCCCAGGCGGTCAGCACCGAGGAGTCGCCGGCGCCGCCCTCGGCCGCCGACCGGCCGGTCACGTACCGGGACTCGCGGGCGACCACGTCCATGTCCCGCACGTACGTGCCGACGTCGCAGGCGGTCACGTACCGCCCGCCGAGCGACTCCACGAACCGCCCGTACGCCCGCAGCAGGGCCTCGGTCTTGTCCGTGCCCGGGTCGCCCCAGATGACGGCCTTGCCGCCGCCGTGGTCGAGCCCGGCCAGCGAGTTCTTGTACGCCATGCCCCGGGACAGGTTCAGCACGTCGGCGAGGGCGTCGGCCTCGCTCTCGTACGGGTAGAACCGGGTCCCGCCCAGTGACGGGCCGAGGGCGGTGGAGTAGATCGCGATGATGGCGCGCAGGCCCGAGGCCCGATCGTGGCAGAAGACCACTTCTTCGTGGTCGCTGCTGAAGACGGTCACGCTGCTCTCCCTGGTCATGAGGTTCGCCTTGCGTCTCCGAGCGGTTGCGGGGATCGCCCGCTGACCGCGGCTGGCGGAGCGGTGGCTCCGCCGCTCACCTTAGAGCGCGGTACGCCCCCGGGAGCGAGGTGATCATGCGACGATCGGAGCGTGACCCCGCCGTACGCCGCCGAGCTGCGCGTGTACGAGCCGCTGGCCGCCTTCGACGTGGAGGAACGCCGCCGGTGGCAGCAGTACGCGCAGTCGCCCGCGGTCCCCTCCGGTCAGGCCGGCGCGCGCCGGGAGCGGATCTTCGGCCTGGTCGCGGCCTGCCGGGAGGCGCCGGCGGTGCCCCGGGCCGGTGACGCCGGCGAGCACGCGGCGGTGCTGCGGGGCGAGGCCGGGCTGCTGATCTGCCCGCTGCGGACCGAGCTGCGCTGCTGGCAGGCGGCGGTCGAGACCCGGGCCGTGCTCGCGCCCGAGGTGGCCCGGGCGGTGCTGCCGGAGTCGGAGGTGTCGCTGGCCTCGGCCGAGCAGCAGCGCTGGCTGGCCGAGCACCCGGAGCGCCGTTCGCACGTGCAGGCGCACCGCTGGACGGTGCCGGTGCGCTGGTTCGTGCTCTTCGACCGGGAGGAGCGCCGGCTGCAGCTCGGCCCGGTCTCCGACGCCGAGGGCGGTCTCGGCTTCGGCTCCACCGCCGAGGGCGTGACGATCAGCCGCTCGCTGGTCTACCGCACCGCGATGTCGCAGGCCCGCCGCCGGGTCGCGCGGGCGCTGCACATCCTGCGCAAGGCCCTGCCGGACGGGCCGACCGTGCCCTCGGTGGAGGCGCTCGGCCGCTGGCTGGAGGAGTTCCACCCCCGATCCCTGGTCGAACTGGACTATCTGGGACTCGTCGACCTGTGTGCGGACGCAGACCTCCGCGATGACGATTCCGCCGGAGATGTGGGCGAAGCGCTCGCCGCACTGGCCCGCGATGACACCAACGCTGCGACTGCGGCCTATGATCGTGTCACCGAGAGGTGGCGTATGGCATACGCTGTGGAGTCGTCAAACTAAGGCGACCAGGGCTATTGCGACAGATCGAGAACGTATAACTCGGGCAGGCCGTTGAGTGATGCGGTCGAATGGTGCATAGTGGACTGTGGCCGAGGGACGAACCGGGGTCTGTCGGCCAACGTGGCAGGAAGGGACGAGCCATGACCACGCGCCAGACAACTGAAGCAGAACCACTGCTCACGCCGGCTGAGGTCGCCACGATGTTTCGTGTCGATCCCAAGACGGTGACGCGGTGGGCCAAGGCAGGGAAGCTGACCTCGATCCGCACGCTCGGCGGGCACCGTCGCTACAAGGAGTCCGAGGTTCGTGGACTCCTCGAGGGCGGTCCGTCGAAGACCGAGGACTAGCAGTAGGCCGATAGTCGCCGCCGTGACCCCCCGGTCACGGCGGCGTCGTCGTCCCCGGACCCGCTCGCTCCGCCCGCCGCCCCGCCCGTCACGGCTCCTTGGCCCCCGGCCGGTACGGCCGCCGGCCGCGCCTGTCACGGCTTCTTCGTTCCCGGCCCCATGGGCCGCGGGCCACGCCTGTCACTCTGGAGGAGTGGGGACACAGACGTGGCGCTCGCGCCGGGCGCGGACGTGGGCCGGGCGCTCGGCGTACGTGCTGGTCCTGGCGCTGGCCGCGCTGACGCTGGCCCTCGCCGTCACCCCCAAGGCCTCGGTCTCCGTCTTCGGGCAGAGCGTCAAGGTCGGCGCGGTCGCGCCCAGCATCCACCTCGGGCTGTCCGGTCCGGGCGAGGCCGACCTCTTCGGTGAGGGGATCGTCGAGACCGTCCAGCACTTCGACGGGCCGATCCGCCCGCTGATCGTCTGGCAGCGGTTCAACCGCAACGACGACGCGGCCGCGTTCATCCAGTCCGGCTCCGACGGCGGGCGGCGCACCGTCGCGACCGGGTCGGCCGAGGTCGGCCGCTCGCTCGCGGCCGGCTGGACCCGCTACTTCGGCTGGCTGGTCGCCGCCGCCGGCCTGCTCGGCGGTGCGCTCTACCTCGTCTCGGTCGGGCTGCGGGCCCTGGCCGGCGGGGAGCACCGGAGCCGGGTCACCCACCTGCGCTTCCTCGCCGCCAGCGTGGTCGCCGCGACCGTGGTGACGCTCGGCTTCACCGCCCTGACCGTACGGACCGCCGTCGACCAGCTCGGCTCCGTCACCTCGCTGTCGGACCTGGTCGGCACGGCCAACCTCATCCCGGTCCCGGCCCCGGTCGGGCCGAAGCGCACGGACGCCGAGGTCGTGGTCATCGGCGACTCGACCGCGGCCGGCATCGGCAACGCGCCGCCGGAGCGGCCGACGAAGCAGGACACGGCCTGCCAGCGTTCCTCCGACGCGTACGCCTTCCCCCTGCAGGCGATCTCGCACGTCAGCACGCTCAACCTGGCCTGCAGCTCGGCCACCGTCGCCAACGGGCTGCTCGGCCCGCAGACGGCCGGCGGGATGACGATCCCGCCGCAGGTCGGCGTGCTGCAGTCGGTGCAGTCGGCCTCGGTCGTGGTGGTCAGCGTCGGCGCCAACGACGTCGGCTGGTCGGACTTCCTGCGCTACTGCTACGGCCTGCCGCGCTGCGACGACGAGGCCAGCGACCGGCTGTTCCAGAGCCGGCTCGACGCGTTCAAGATCCAGTACGCCCAGCTGCTGCAGCAACTGTCCGACCTGCCGGCGCACCCGCGGGTGATCGTGACGAAGTATTACGACCCGTTCGGCTCGACCTTCGACTGCCCGCAGCTGCAGGATCCGGCCGCGACGGCCGGCGCGCCGCCCGGCTACGGCTTCGGCCCCGACCCGGGCAAGGACAACCAGGACCAGAAGATCAAGCAGAAGATCGAGCCGCTGCGGGTCGAGCTGGAGCGGATGAACACGGTGCTGGAGCAGGGCGCGCAGGGCTTCGGCTTCTCGGTCGTGTCGCCCGGGTTCGAGGGGCACGAGCTGTGCACGGACGAGTCGTGGGTGCAGGGGATGGCCGACCCGGCGCCGTTCCACCCGCGGGCGGCGGGTGAGCTGGCGATCGCCGCCGCGATCCTGCCCCAGCTCCCGGGCTGAGGCTCCCGGCTGCAGGGCTGCAGGGCCCCGGCTGCCGGGCTGAGGCCGCCGGCCGCTCGGCCGAGGGCCCGGCTGCCGGGCTGAGGGCCCGGCTGCCGGGCTGAGGGCCCCCGGCTGCCGGGCTGAGGCCGCCGGCCGCTGGGCTGAGGGCCCGGCTGCCGGGCTGAG
>DATINN010000720.1:0-6258 GCA_035474175.1 Mycobacteriales bacterium
CGACCTCGCCGTGGGACAGCCCGCTGGCCGGCTCGTCCAGCATCAGCAGCCGCGGCTCGGCCGCCAGCGCCCGGGCCAGCTCGACCCGCTTCAGCGTCCCGTACGGGAGGCCGACGGCCGGGTGCGCGGCGATTCCGGCCAAGCCGAAGCGCTCCAGCACGGAGTCGGCCCGCTCCCGCAGGACCCGTTCCGCGGTGCGAACGCCCGGCAGCCGGAGGGCGGAGGGGACGAAGCCGGCCGGGGCCTGCGCGCCGAGCATCACGTTGTCCCGCACCGACAGCGACGGCACCAGCCCGAGGTGCTGGAACGTCCGCGCCACCCCGAGCCGGGCCACCCGGTGCGCCGGCAGGGCGAGGAGATCGTGCCCGTCCAGCTCGATCGTCCCGGACCGCGGCCGGGTGAGCCGGCTGACGCAGTCGAACAGCGTCGTCTTGCCCGCGCCGTTGGGCCCGATCAGCCCGCAGACCTCGCCCGGACGGACGGTGAAGCTGACCCCGTCCAGGGCGGTGACACCACCGAACCGCACGACCAGGTCGGTCACCGAGAGCGCGGCGTCATTGGGCATCAGGCCGACCGTAGGTCGGGCGGAGACCGGCGTAATCGGTGCCGGACCACAATCTCTGGGCCCGTCCGTTGTGCGCGCGGGACAACACCATTGTTACGGGACGACATGTCGTGGTCACCTGGTGCATGGCTCTCACCGCGACCCGGACGGTGCGGTCCGAACGCGACCGCATCCTCACCGCGCTGCACGCCGACCTGGCGGAGCTGGCCGAGCGGGCGGTGGCCCGGATGCCGCAGGAGATCCCGGCCTACGCGAGCCGGGACGCCGCGTTCTTCGCCGACGTCCGGGACCAGGTCAACCGGCACTTCCGGACCAAGATGGCCGCCCTGGAGCACCGGCCGGTGACCCGGCAGGACCTCGCCTTCGCCCGGCCCTGCGCGCTGCGCCGGGCCCGGGCCGGGATCGCGCTGGACGACTTCCTGCACGCGTTCCGCATCGGGCGGCAGGTGTTCTGGGAGGCGGTGCTGGAGCAGGCGGGCGAGTCCCCGGCCGGGCACGAGGCCGCGCTGGAGCTGGCCACCGAGGTCATGCGCTACAGCGACATCGCCTGCACCCACGCCTCCCGGGCGTACGTCGAATACCAGCAGCACCTGGTGGCCGACGCCGACCGGGAGCGGCGCGACCTGCTGGAGCACCTGCTGGCCGGCGAGCTGCCGACGTACCGGCCGCTGCTGGCCGCGGCCCAGGCGTACGGGCTGGCGGAGCGGGCGCCGGCCCTGGTCGCGGCGGCCATGCCGGTCACCGCCGACGCGGACGCGCCGCACGTCGCGGCCGAGGCGCTGGCCCGGGCCGGCGGGCCGACCGGGCGCGCGCTGGTGGTCCGGCGCCGCGGCGAGCTGGTCGTGGTGGCGGCGCTGCGCCCGGCCGACCCGGCGGCGGACGCGGCCGACGTGTGCGACCGGCTGCAGGAGACCCAGCGCCGGCTGCGGATCGGCGGGGTGCCGCTGGCGGTCGGGGTCGGCACGGTCGCGTCCGGGATCGGCGAGCTGCCCCGGGCGTACCAGGAGGCGAGCACGGCGCTGGCCGACGTGGGCGTGGACGGCGGCGTGGTGGCGCTGCCGCGGCTGTCCCCGTTCGACTACCTGGCCTTGCACGCCGACGACACGGCCCGGCGGCTGGTCGACCCGCGGCTGCGCGCGTTCCTGGAGGAGGACCGGCAGCGCGGCGGCGGGCTGATCGAGACCGCGCGGGTCTTCGCCGAGTCCGACCTCAACCTGCGGGTCGCGGCCGGCCGGCTGCGGGTGCACCCGAACACGGCGCAGTATCGGCTGCGGCGGATCGAGGAGCGGACCGGGCGCAACCCGCGCCGGATCGCCGACCTGGTCGACCTGCTGTCCGCGATCGCGCTGCAGGAGCGGGCCCGACCGCGCTGATCCCCGCTCCGGTCAGAACGCGCTGATCCCGGTCAGGGCCCGGCCGATGATCAGCTTCTGCACCTGGCTGGTCCCCTCGTACAGGGTCATGACCCGGGCGTCGCGCAGATACTTGCCGACCGGGTATTCGTCGATGTAGCCGTAGCCGCCGAAGACCTGCAGGCAGTTGTTGGCCGCCCGGACCGCGGCCTCGCTGGTGAACAGCTTCGCCTTGGACGCGGCCAGGCTGATCCGCTCGCCCCGGTCCAGCAGGTCGGCCACCAGCCAGGTCAGCATGCGGCCGGCGTCCACGTCGACCGCGGTGTCGGCCAGCAGCTCCTGGACCAGCTGGTGGGCCGCGATCGGCTTGCCGAACTGGACCCGCTGGGTCGCGTACGCCGTGGCGGCGTCGAGGCAGCCCCGGGCGATGCCGACGCAGCCGGCCGAGATGCTCATCCGGCCCTTGTCCAGCGCGGACATCGCGACCCGGAAGCCCGCGCCCTCCTCGCCCAGCCGGTTGGCGTCCGGCACCCGGACCCCGTCCAGGTGCAGGGACGCGGTGGCCTGGCCGCGCAGGCCGAGCTTGCCCTTGATCTCCCGGGCCTCGAAGCCGGGTGCGGCGGTCGGCACGAGGAAGGCGGTCACCCCGCGCGGCCCGTCCCCGCCGGTCCGGGCGAACACCAGCGCCACGTCGGCCCAGGTGCCGTTGGTGATGAACACCTTCTCGCCGGACAGCAGCCAGTCGCTCCCGTCGCGGCGGGCCCGGGTGCTGAGGTTGCCGGCGTCGGAGCCGGTGCCCGGCTCGGTCAGCCCGAAGCAGGCCAGCGTCTCCCCCGACGCCAGCCCCGGCACCCACTCCTTGCGCTGGTCGTCCGTCCCGTACGCGGCGATCGACTTGGCCACCAGCCCGAGGCTGACGCTGACGATGCCGCGGATGGCCGAGTCGCCCCGGCCCAGCTCCTCCATCATCAGGCAGTACGCCCGGGAGTCGACCGGGGTGCCGCCCAGCTCCTCGGGCAGGGTCAGCCCGAGGAAGCCGAGCGCGCCCAGCCGGCCGACGATCTCCCGGTCCACCAGCTCGTCCCGGTCCCAGCGGGCCCGGTGCGGCACCACCTCGTTGTCGATGAAGTCAGCGGCCGTGGACCGGAGCAGCTCCTGCTCCTCGGTGAGCGCGAGCGTCATGCGCCCGAGGTTAACCCCGCAGCTCCGGCCGGACCTTCTGGGCGAAGAACTCGAAGAAGGCGTCCTGGTCGGGGCCGATCTGCTGGACGTAGAGCTCGTCGTAGCCGGCCTCGACGAACTTCCGCAGCGCCTCGACGTGGGTCTTCGGGTCCGGGCCGACCGGGGTCGGCATCGCGTCCGGCTCGATCAGCGTGGACGCCTGCTGGAAGTGCTCGGGGGTCGGCAGCACCTGGGCCAGCTCGCCCGGCAGGGCCTCGTTGCGCCAGAAGTGGTGGGCCGTCCTGCGGGCCTCGTCCTCGCTCGGGCCCCAGCAGACCTTGGTGCCGACCTGCTTGGGCTTGCCCTTGCCGCCGGCGTCCTCGAACGCCGTGATCAGGTCCGGCTCCGGCTTGGTGCAGACGAACCCGTCGCCGATCCGGCCGGCCAGCTCGGCCGCCTTCGGGCCGAAGCCGGAGACGTACACCTGGGGCGGGGTCTCGGGCAGGCTGTAGAGCCGGGCGTGCTCGACCGTGTAGTGCTTGCCCTGGTGCGAGACGACCTCGCCGGTCCAGAGCTTGCGCATGACCTCGACCGACTCCTCCAGCATCTCCAGCCGGGTGTCCGCGTTGGGCCAGGCGTCGCCGAAGATGTGCTCGTTGAGCGCCTCCCCGGAGCCGATCCCGAGGGTGAACCTCCCGCCGGTGAGGACCGCGCTGGTCGCCGCGGCCTGGGCGATCACGGCCGGGTGGACCCGGATCGTCGGGCAGGTCACCGCGGTGGTGATCGGCAGGCTGCACACCTGCGAGATGGCCCCGATCACGGACCAGACGAACGGGCTGTTGCCCTGCTCCTCCAGCCACGGGTGGAAGTGGTCGGAGATCCACAACGCCTCGAACCCGTGCTCCTCGGCCAGCTTGGCCTGGCGGACCAGCTCGGGTGCGTCGAACTCCTCGGAGGACAGGAAGTAGCCCAGCTTCACCATGCCTGCCGGGCTACCCGGGTTGCGCCCGGCCATGCGCCCATTACGTTGCAGGCGTGCTGGACGACGCCCTGCGCGGGCTGCTGGGGGTGCGGCCGCGGGCCGTCGTGACGCCGCGACCGGACCGGCCGCTGCGGGTGCCGTCCGGGACGTCGGCCGTCGTGGTCGGCGGCGGCATCGCCGGGGTGTCGGCCGCGCTGGTGCTGGCCGAGCGGGGCGTCCGGGTGACGCTGCTGGAGGCGGCCGGCCACCTCGGCGGCCGGCTCGGCGCCTGGCCGCGGACGCTGCCGGACGGCACCGTGCAGCGGGTCGAGCACGGCTTCCACGGCTTCTTCCGGCAGTACTACACCTGGCGCTCGCTGCTGCGCCGGATCGACCCGGAGCTCGGCTTCCTGCAGCCGCTGGACGGCTACCCGGTGATCTCGCGGAGCTGGCCGCCGGAGGACTTCGCCTCGCTGCCGGGGCTGCCGCCGCTGAACCTGCTCGCGCTGGTGGCGAAGTCGCCGAGCCTGCGGCTGCGCGACCTGCGCTCGGTGGACCGGGTGGCGGCGACGGAGCTGCTGGAGTTCGACCGGAGCGCGACGTACGCGGCGCTCGACGACGTGTCGGCGGCCTCGTTCCTGGACCGGCTGGCCTTCCCGGACCGGGCCCGGGCGGTGCTGTTCGAGGTCTTCGGGCACTCGTTCTTCAACCGCGAGGAGTCGTTCTCGGCCGCGGAGCTGGTGGCCCAGTTCCACTTCTACTTCCTGGCCAACCCCGAGGGGCTGGGCATGGACGTGACCGTGGACGACCACGGGACCTGCATCTGGGACCCGTTCGCCACGATTCTGAGCACGCTGGGAGTGGACATCCGGGTCGGGTCGCCGGTCGACCGGCTGGAGCGGACCGCGGCCGGCTGGCGCGCCGGGGCCGTCGAAGCCGTCGGGGCCGTCGAGGCCCAGCACGCGGTGCTGGCGCTGGATCCGGCCGCGCTGCGCCAGGTCGTCGCCGCCTCGTCCGGGCTGCCGGAAGGGCTGGTGACCGAGGCCGCGACGCTGACCACGAGCGCGCCGTACGCGGTGGCCCGCTACTGGACCGACCGGCCGGTGCGGGCCGACCGGCCGGTGTTCTCCGGCGTCTCCCGGGAGCCGACGCTGGACTCGATCAGCGTCTACTCGCGGATGGAGGACGGTGCCCGGCAGTGGGCCGGCAAGACCGGCGGCGAGGTCCTGGAGCTGCACGCGTACGCGGCCCCGGACGGGCTGGGCGCCGCGGACGCGGCCGACCGGATGTGGGCCGAGCTGGGCGGGCTGTGGCCGGAGGTGGCCGGGCTGCGGGTGCTGGACCGGGAGACCCGGGTCGGCCTGGACGCCCCCGGCTTCGAGCCCGGCTCGGACGCGACCCGCCCCGGCGTCCGCACCGCCGACCCGACGCTGCTGCTGGCCGGCGACTGGGTCCGGCTCCCGTTCGCCTCCGCGCTGATGGAGCGGGCGGCCACCACCGGCGTGCTGGCCGCCAACGACATCCTGACCCGGGCCGGCGCCCGGGCCGAGCCGGTCAGCACCGTCCGCCCGCGCGGACTGCTCGCACCCCGGAAGGAATGATTGCGCGCGCAACTACCGTTGGGGCGGTGAGACACTGACTAACGGACCGAGTCCTAGGAGCGCGCCATGCCTGCGGTGACCGTCGACGACATCCTCACACTGCCCCGGGTGCAGGTCCCGGAGACGGCCCGGCCGCGCCGGGTCACCAGCGTCACCACGGCGCCGAGCGGCTTCGAGGGCGAGGGCTTCCCGGTCCGGCGCGCGTTCGCCGGCGTCGACCTGGCCGCGCTCGACCCCTTCATCCACATGGACCAGATGGGCGAGGTCGACTACGGGGCGGGCGAGCCCAAGGGCACCCCGTGGCACCCGCACCGCGGCTTCGAGACCGTCACCTACATCATCGACGGCGCCTTCATCCACCAGGACTCGCACGGTGGCGGCGGCGTGATCACCAACGGCGACACCCAGTGGATGACGGCCGGCTCCGGCCTGCTGCACATCGAGACGCCGCCGGAGGAGCTGGTCGTCTCCGGCGGCCTCTTCCACGGCATCCAGCTCTGGGTCAACCTGCCCAGGGCCGACAAGTGGGCCCCGCCGCGCTACCAGGACATCCGCGGCGGCAAGGTCGCGCTGCTGTCCTCCGACGACGGCGGCGCGCTGGTCCGGGTCATCGCCGGC
>DATINN010000721.1:0-2452 GCA_035474175.1 Mycobacteriales bacterium
GGTCAGCGCCAGCCACAGCGGGCGCAGCAGGAGCGTGACCCCGACCGCGACGGCGACCGCGATCACGATGGTGGAGGTGTCGTACTGCCGCAGGCCCCGCAGCACCGCCGGCAGCTGCTGGCCGATGAGCAGGAACACCAGCCCCTCCAGCAGCAGCGCGACCAGCCGCCACACCGCCAGCGCCTGCAACCGGGTCGCCGCGGAGATGATCGTGGGGGAGGAGTGGCTGACCCACAGCCCGGCCACCACCACCGCCAGCACCCCGGACGCGTGCACCTGCTCCGCCGCCAGGTACGCCGAGAACGGCGTGGCCAGCGACACCGCCGTCTCCAGCAGCGAGTCCTCCAGCCGCCGGTAGAGCTGCCGGGCCAGCCAGGCGATGACCAGCCCGACCAGCACCCCGCCCACCGCCGCCAGCGCGAACTGCCCCGACGCGTGCAGCATCGAGAACCCGGCCCCGGTCGCCGCCGCCACCGCCACCTGGTAGGCGGTGAGCGCGGTGGCGTCGTTGAGCAGCCCCTCGCCCTCGACCACGGTCAGCAGCCGCGGCGGCATCCCGGCCTGCCGGGCCACCCCGAGCGCGGCCACCGGGTCCGGCGGCGCCACCGCCGCCCCCAGCGCCAGCGCGGCCGCGAACGGCAGCCCCGGCACGACCAGGTTGAGCACCCCGCCGACCGCGAACGCCGTCGCCAGCACCAGCCCGACCGACAGCGACGCCACCGGCTTCAGGTTGGCCTTGATGTCGATGAGGCTGGCCTCGATCGCGGCCGAGTAGAGCAGCGGCGGGATCACCACCGACAGCACCAGCTCCGGCTCCAGGCTGATGTTGCGCCCGGGCAGCGCCGCGTACAGCAGGCCGGCCAGCACCAGCACGACCGGCACCGGCAGCGTGAACCGCCGCGCCAGCAGGGAGCCGACGACGACGATGCCGGTCGCCGCCAGCGCGACCGCCACCTGGTGCTCGATCACGCTTCTCCTCGGTCGGCCGGCTCGGTCGGGTGCCTGGGTGGGGCTGTCCCCCGTACGACTCGGGAGCTGGCACCGTTCTGCGGCATACCCGCTGTCGCGACGATCATCGGGTGACGCTTCTCGCCCCGCACCCGGGGAATCCCCGAGTCCGACCGGGGGCGGTCCCCGATGTATCGGGGTCGGCGGATCGTGATCCTAGGAACATGGTCCTCACCGCCCCCGCGCCGAGCCGCACCCTGCCGACCCGGCCCGCGCCCGCCCGGCCCGTGCCGAGCCGGCCCGCGGGTGGGTCCGTTGCGGGCCGGCCCGGGTCGGGTCGGCCGGCGCCGGGCCGGGGCGCGGTCGCGCAGGTGCCGTACCCGCGGGTCGTGGGCGGGCTGGCCGGGCCGGTCGGGATCGGCATCGCGGCCGGCGCCGTGGCCGGGCCGGCGGTCGCCGCGGTGCGGCGCGGGCGGCGTCACCTGGTGAGCCTGCTGGGCGGGGGAGTCCTGGTCGCGGCCGTGGTCATGCTGACCCTGCAGCTGCGCGACGCGGAGCTCGGCGCCGCGTTCGCCGCGGTCGACCTGAGCATGCTCGCCGCCGGCCTCGGCTGGTACGCGCTGTCGATGGTCGCCGCCGCGTACACGGTGACCGGGTTCTCGCCGCTGCCGCTGCGGTTCTCCACCACGCTGCTGGCGCAGCTCGCGGTCGGCGGGCTGCGGCTGGTGGTGCCGTCCGCGGCCGGCATGCCCGCGGTGATCGTCCGCTACCTGACCCGCTCCGGCGCCGGGGTGGCCGACGCCGCCGCCACCGTCGCCGCCGGGCAGGCGGCCCAGCTGGTCGCGACCGCGGCCGTGGTCGCCGCGCTCGGGGCCGGCTCCGGGCACGGGCTGTCGATGCCCAGCGGCACGCTCGCGCTGGTCGTCCTGGCCGTGCTGGCCGGGCTGGCGCTCGCCGGCAGCATCGCGGCCCGGGTCAGCGCGACCGTCCGGTCCGGGCTGCGGGCGACCTGGCGCGGGCAGGACGCGCTGGCCGGGCACGCCCGGCAGCACCCGGGCCGGGTGGCGGCCGGGCTGGCCGCCTCGGCCGCGCTGACCCTGCTGCACGTGCTCGCCTTCGCGGCCTGCGTGTCGGCCGCCGGCGGTCACCTGCCGCTGGTCACGCTGGCCGCGGTCTACCTCGGCGCGGCCACGGCCGGGTCGCTGATCCCGGCCCCGGGCGGGATCGGGCCGGTCGAGGCCGCGCTGGTCGCCGGGCTCACCGCGACCGGGCTGCCGCTGCCGGCCGCGACGGCCGCCGCGCTGCTGTCCCGGCTGGTCTCGGTCTGGCTGCCGGCGGTGCCGGGGCTGGTCGCGGCCGGCGTCCTGCGCCGCCGCGCCCTGCTCTGAGCGAGGCTCGGTCCGGCGGGCTCAGAGTCCGTCGGTGACGAGGATGACGGTCGAGCCGGGCGGGGCGACCGCACCCGCCCCCGGGCGCTGCGCGGTGACCCGGCGGTCGTCGTCCC
>DATINN010000722.1:0-3852 GCA_035474175.1 Mycobacteriales bacterium
CCGTTCTTCGCCCACAGCATGCCGCCGTTGACGACCGTGCCGGAGCTGCCGGTGAAGGAGGCCGCGGTGACGGTCGAGGCCGAGGCGGGCGTGCCGGTCAACAGCACGGCCGGCGCCAGCAGGCCGACCGCCACCGCGATCCTGGACAGAATGCGCTGCACCGAGATCCTCCGGATGATGTGTGCGCGGCGGCGAACGCCGCGGTAGGACGCGCGCCGACGTTATGTGCCAAGAGCAGCCAAAGCTGCTGCCGAGGCCGAGAACCCCGTGTTTTGGGCGGCCCTCTGGTCCCGAATGACCAGCCCGCCCTGATCCGGGACATGGCGGTGAGTAGCGTTCGGGGGTGATCGGAGACCGGGCCGGGGAGGACGTGGTCGACGCCTTCCTCCGGGAGGCGCACCTCACCGCGCCCCACGAGGTCGCCGACATGGTGGCCCGGCACGCGGGCGCGCTCGGGCTGACCGACACGGTCGCATACCTGGTCGACCTGCAGCAGACCGTGCTGACCCCGCTGGTCGGCGTGGCCGGGCCGGGCCCGGACCGGCAGCTCGACCCGCTCGCCGTCGACTCCACGCTGGCCGGCCGGTCGTTCCAGTTCGTCGAGGTGCTGACCCAGGCCACGACCGGCGGCCTGCGGGCCTGGCTGCCGCTGCTGGACGGCACCGAGCGGCTCGGCGTGCTCGGGGTCACCCTCCCGGCGCCGGCCCGGCTGGACGAGGACCTGGCCGCCCTGCTGCGCCGGTTCGCGTCGCTGGTGGCCGAGATCGTCGTCTCCAAGACGCTGTACGGCGACACGCTGGTGCTGGCCCGCCGCCAGCGGCAGCTCGGGCTGGCCGCGGAGCTGCAGTGGAGCCTGCTGCCGCCGCTGACCTTCGCCAGCCGGCAGGTCACGATCGCCGGCGCGCTCGAGCCCGCGTACGACGTGGCCGGCGACTCCGTCGACTACGCCGTCGACGCCGGCATCGTGCGGTTCGCGGCGTTCGACGGGATGGGGCACGGGCTGCACAGCGCCCAGCTGGCGGCGCTGGCGGTGGCGGCGTACCGCAACGCCCGGCGCGGCGAGCGGTCGCTGACCGAGACGATCGCAAGCATCGACGAGGCGGTCAGCACGGTCGGGGCCGGGTCGTTCGTGACCGCCGTGGTGGCCGAGCTGGACACCGAGACCGGGCTGCTGAGCTGGGTCAACGTCGGGCACCCGGAGCCGGTGCTGCTGCGCGGCCGGCAGTCGGTGAAGTCGCTGCGGGTCCGGCCGACGCTGCCGTTCGGGATCAGCCGGCAGCTCGGCCGGGACGGCCCGGAGGTGGTGGTCGGGACCGAGCGGCTGGAGCCGGGGGACCGGGTGCTGGTCCACACCGACGGCGTCACCGAGATCCGCTCACCGGCCGGGGAGTTCTACGGGACGCAGCGGCTGACCGACCTGCTCACGTCCAACCTGGCTGCCGGGCTGCCGACGCCGGAGACGATGCGCCGGCTGGTCCGGGCCCTGCTGGAGCACCAGCAGGGTCAGCTCCGGGACGACGCCACCATGCTGCTGGTCGAGTGGCTGGCCGGCAACGAGGCCGCGAACGTGCCCACCGGGCCGGCGGACCTGCCCCAGCCCTGACCCTAGAGCGATTCGACCTGGCCGCCCGGTCCCGCGGGCCGCTCGCGGAACAGCGGCGGCAGGTAGCGCAGCATCAGCGCCGACCAGGTCAGGTGGGTCAGCACCGGCGCCTGGATGCCCCCGGTGACCTTGCGCTGCTGCCCGAACAGCCCGCCCATCACGACCGAGGCCAGCACCAGGGCCGGGTTGCGGGTGGCGATGGTGGCCAGCCCGTAGACGGCGGTGGAGCGGATCACCGGGTGCTGGGCGCCGACCGCGGCGTAGAGCGCGCCGCGGAAGAACACCTCCTCCGCGGCCCCGTTGGCCAGGGTGGTCGCGTACACCAGCGGGTCCGAGCCCTGCTTGGCGTACTGCACGATCGAGGTCAGCGGCCGCTCCAGCAGCGGGATCCGGCGGGCCACCAGCGCGGCCCCGTAGAACGCGCCGAAGGCGGCCGCCCCGGTGGCGATCGGGGTCACGACCGGGCGCCGCAGCGCGTCCCCGTGCGCCTGCCGGCCCAGGTGCAGCGGCCCGGAGGCGAGCCCGCCGAGCAGCCAGGTCGCGGCCACGCCGAAGGTCAGCCCGTAGAACTCCCGGGAGTCGGGCTCGGTCGACAGCGACACCCCGAGCAGGCCCGCCCCGGCCACGGACACGGCCGCCACCACCCGGCGGCGGTGGTGGAAGGCCTCGTCGGTCTCCCGGTGGTCGCGCGGCACCGGGTCGGTCAGCCAGCCCGGCAGCCGCCCGGCCAGCCGGCGGCCGAGCGTGCGGACGTCCGGGGTCACGAGCGGGCCGCCGCGGCGCGCTCGCCCAGCGCGGTCAGCACGGCCGCGTCGTAGTCCATCGGCTCGAACGGCACCAGCTCGCGGATGCTGGCGTCGCGCACGACCACCTCGTTGCTCATCGAGTCGATCAGGTTGCGGCCGGTCTGCGTGTTCACGTCGGTCACCAGCGCCAGCCAGCGCGCGGAGAGCCCGGGGGTGAGCAGCGGCACCGGCAGCACCAGCCGCTTGCGGCCCTCGATCACGGCCACCCGCTTGAGCATCTCGGCGTACTCCAGGACGTCCGGCCCGCCGATCTCGTACGTGCGCCCGGTCGCCTCCGGCCGCTCCAGCACGCCGACGAGGTAGCGGATCACGTCGTCGACGGCGATCGGCTGGGTCCGGGTCCGGACCCAGCGCGGGGTGATCATGGCCGGCAGGTGCTCGACCAGCTGCCGGGTCAGCTCCCAGGAGATCCCGCCGTAGCCGACGATGATGCCGGCCCGCAGCGTGGTCACCGGCACCCCGCCGGCGCCGAGCAGCTTCTCGACCTGGCGGCGGCTGCGCAGGTGCGCGGACAGCTCGTCGGAGTCGTCGCCGAGCCCGCCCAGGTAGACGATGCGCTGCAGGCCGGCGCCGGCCGCGGCCGCCGCGAACGTCTTCGCCGCCTCGGCGTCGCCGGCCTCGAAGTCGGGGTTGTCCAGCGAGTGCACCAGGTAGTAGGCGGCCTCGCAGCCGGCCAGGGCGGCGTCCAGCGACGGGCCGTCGTGCACGTCGCCGCGGACCGCCTCGCCCGCACCCCGGTACGTGTCGGGGTGCCGGGTCATCGCCCGGACCTCGTGGCCGGCCTCGACCAGGGCGGGGACCAGCCGGCGCCCGACGAAGCCGGACGCGCCGGCGACCAGAACCGTCATGCCCCGAGCCTGTCCCGATCCGGCCGCCGGCGCCATTCGACCGGCCGGGTCATGGCGCCGGAACCGGCACCGCGACCGTCCCGCCCCGCCCGACCTCGACCACCGGTTCCGTCACGACCGGGGTCGTGTCCGCCGGCGGCGCGGGCAAACCTGCCGCTCAGATCGCGGCCAGGGCCTTGGTGATGTTCCGTTCGGCCAGCTCCAGCATCCATTCCCGCTGGGGGTAGTCGGTCTCCGCGATCCGCAGCGGCCCCTCGATCAGCGAGAGCACCTGCGCGTAGCGGTAGAGCTCCAGGCGGTGCGGGTCCAGCCCGCCCGGCTCCAGCACCGGGTACGCGTCGGCGAAGCGCATCCGCAGCCAGGCGTGCTCCCACTCCACGTCGAAGTACGTCAGCCCCTCGATGTCGATCAGCACGACCTCCCCGGCCGGGGTCACCAGCACGTGGTCGCCGCCGAGCTCCCCGTGCACCAGCCCGTACGCGGTCCGCGGCGGCACCGCGGCCCGCAGGTCGCGGACGTGGTCGGCGACCCGGTCCCGCGCGGCGGCCAGCCGGGCGTCCCGGCCCGCGGCCGCGGCCAGGTGGGCCAGCGCCCG
>DATINN010000723.1:0-1622 GCA_035474175.1 Mycobacteriales bacterium
CAGCGGTACACCCAGGTCCGGATCACCGCCATCGGCGACACCAAGCCGAAGGCCAAGGCGAAGGCCACGGCGAAGGCAGAGGAGGCCTGAGATGGCACACAAGAAGGGCGCCTCGTCCAGCCGCAACGGCCGCGACTCGAATGCCCAGCGCCTGGGCGTCAAGCGTTACGGCGGCCAGGTCGTGAACGCGGGCGAGATCCTCGTCCGCCAGCGCGGCACGCACTTACACCCCGGCAACGGCGTCGGCCGCGGCGGCGATGACACGCTGTTCGCGCTGGTCGGCGGGACCGTGAATTTCGGCAAGGTCCGCGGCCGCCGGGCCGTCAGTGTCGTTCCGGCCGAGCCGCAGGAGTAGCGGCTCGCCGGGCACAGCGTAAAACACGAAGGCGGGCCGGGCTACCTGGCCCGCCTTTCCTATGCGAGAACGAGGAATCACAGTGGCGGAGTTCGCCGACCGGGTCACGCTGCAGGTGCAGGCCGGCCACGGCGGAAACGGCTGCGCCTCGATTCACCGGGAGAAGTTCAAGCCGCTGGGCGGCCCGGACGGCGGCAACGGCGGCCGCGGCGGTGACGTGATCCTCGAGGTGGATGCCAGTTCGGCCACCCTGCTCGACTTCCACCGCCGGCCGGTTCGAAGGGCCGGCAACGGCCGGCAGGGAGAGGGCTCGAACCGCACCGGCGCCGACGCCACCGACCTGGTCATCTCGGTGCCGAACGGGACCGAGGTCAAGACCGCCGACGGTGAGGTTCTCGCCGACCTGATCGGGGTCGGCACCCGGTTCGTCGCGGCGGCCGGCGGCCGGGGTGGTCTCGGCAATGCGGCCCTCGCGAGCCCGCGGCGCAAGGCGCCCGGGTTCGCGCTCAAGGGCGAGCCGGGGGAGCACCGCGACCTCATCCTCGAGCTGAAGACGGTGGCCGACGTCGGGCTGGTCGGCTTCCCGAATGCCGGGAAGTCAAGCCTGATCTCGGCGATGTCCGCGGCCCGGCCGAAGATCGCGAACTACCCGTTCACCACCTTGATCCCGAACCTCGGCGTGGTCGAGGCCGGGGACGTCCAGTTCGTCGTCGCCGACGTGCCCGGCCTGATCCCGGGCGCCAGCCGGGGCAAGGGCCTCGGGCATGACTTCCTGCGGCACGTGGAACGCTGCTCCATCCTGGTCCACGTGCTCGACTGCGCCACCGAGGAGCCGGGCCGCGACCCGATTACCGATCTGGACGTAATCGAGGAGGAACTGGCCGCCTACGGCGACGCGACCGGTGCCGCGCTGCTAACCCGGCCACGCCTCGTCGCGCTGAACAAGATCGACGTCCCGGCCGCCCGCGAAATGGCCGACCTGGTCAAGCCGGAACTCGAAAAACGCGGCTATCAGGTCTTCGAGATCTCCGCCGCCGCCGGCGAGGGACTGCGCCCGCTGGGCTTCGCGATGGCCGCGCTGGTCGCGGCCGACCGGGCCGCCCGCCCGGCCGAGCAGCCCGCCGCGCGGAGGCGGGTCAGGGTCAAGGTGCGGCCCGCCGACGAGCCCGGCTTCGAGGTGGTCAGGCTCGGCGACAGCTTCCTCATCATGGGCGAGAAGCCGCGGCGCTGGGTCCAGCAGACCGACTTCAGCAACGACGAGGCCGTC
>DATINN010000724.1:0-4477 GCA_035474175.1 Mycobacteriales bacterium
ACCGACCGCCGCACCGACCGCGGACCCGACCGCGGACCCGGAGCCGACCGGCAGCCCGCTCCCCCCGTCCGGCGGCTCGTTCGCGTCCCGGCACTCCAACCTGTGCCTGGCCGTGCCGCAGGGCCGCACCGACGCCGGCGCGCAGCTGGTCCAGCGCACCTGCGGCACCGATTTCGGCACCGGCTTCCTGCTGGTCGGCAAGGACCAGCCCGGCACGTACGAGCTGGTCAGCGCGGGCACCAGCCTGTGCGTCGACGTGCTCGGCGCGTCCCAGGACGACGGCGCGCCGGTGGCGCAGTGGGACTGCGACGGCGCCGCCAACCAGACCTTCCAGCTCCGCCCGGTGGCCGACACCACCGGCGCGGACACCGGCTACGTGCAGATCGTGGCCACCCACAGCGGCAAGTGCCTGGACGTCACGAACGCCTCGGCCGACGAGAACGCGCCGGTCCAGCAGGCCACCTGCCGCGACCCGGTGGCCGAGATCGACCCGGCCGCGGGCAACCAGAGCTGGCGGTTCAGCGCGAGCTGAGCGCGGCCAGGTCGACCTCGCCGGACGCCACCAGCACCGCCGGCCCGGACAGCAGCACCGGCCCGGCGGACAGCCAGGTCACCGACAGCCGGCCGCCCGGGACGTCGACCGTCCACGGCTCGTCCAGCCCCTCGCCGCCGGACCAGGCGACCGCGGCGACCACCGCGGCGCAGACCCCGGTCCCGCAGGACCGGGTCTCCCCCACCCCGCGCTCGTGCACCCGCAGGGCCAGCAGGCGCGGGCCGCGCCGGACGACCCATTCGACGTTCTGCCCGTCCGGCAGCGGCGGCCGTACGTCCGGGGGCCGGGTCAGGTCGAGCGCGCCCAGCGCGTCGAGGTCGGGCAGCTCGACGACCACGTGCGGGTTGCCCATGCTCACCGCGGTGCCGGGCAGCCGGTCGACGGCCGGCGCGGCGTCCAGCGCGACCGGCGGCCCCATCTCCACCGTCACGTCCCCGGTCGCCGGCACCTGCACGGTCCGGGTGCCGGCCCGGGTGCCGATCGGCAGCGTGCCCGGCTCGGCCAGCCCGGCGTCGACCAGGTAGCGCGCGAAGACCCGGATGCCGTTGCCGCACATCTCCGCGACCGAGCCGTCCGCGTTGGCGTAGTCCATGAAATAGCCGCCGTCGCGGCGCTCCACCCGCAGCACGCCGTCGGCACCGATCCCGGCCCGCCGGTCGCACAGCGCCCGGATCGTGTCCGCGTCCAGCGGCGGCGAGTCCGGGAGCACGACGAAGTCGTTCTCGGTGCCGTGCCCCTTCACGAACCTCAGGCGATCGCTCACCGGACGAGCGTACGGGCGTGCTCGGCCAGGGCGGGATCGGCGCCGTCGAGCCAGATCACCCTCGGGTCGCGGCGGAACCACGAGCGCTGCCGGCGGACGAACCGGCGGGTCGCCCGCTTGGTCTCGGCCCTGGCGGCGGCGGTGTCGCCGAGCGCGAGCACCTGCTGGTAGCCGAGCGCGCGGCTCGCGGTCGGCCCGTCGCGCAGGCCCCGCTCCTCCAGCGCCCGGACCTCGGCCACCAGCCCGGCCGCCCACATCCGGTCCACCCGGGTGTCGACCCGGGCGTCGAGGTCGGCCCGGTCCAGTCCGATCTGGACGGTGTCGTAGCGCTCGACCGGCGCGGGCAGGGTGGCCGCGAACGGCCGGCCGGTCAGCTCGATGACCTCCAGCGCGCGCACCAGCCGGCGGCCGTTGGAGGGCAGGATCCCCTGGGCGGCAACGGGGTCCACCTCGGACAGTCGCGTGTGGAGGGCGGGCGCGCCCAGCGCGGCCAGCTCCGCCTCCAGCCGGGCCCGCAGCTCCGGGTCGGTGCCGGGGAACTCCAGCTCGTCCACCACGGCCCGGACGTAGAGACCGGAACCGCCGACCAGCAGCGGGGTGCGGCCGCGGGCCAGCACGTCCTCGACCGCGGCCCGGGCGGTGCGCTGGTAGTCGGCGACGTTGGCCCGCTCGGTGACGTCCCAGAGGTCGAGCACGTGGTGCGGGACGCCGCGGCGCTCGGCCGCCGTCGGCTTGGCGGTGCCGATGTCCATGCCGCGGTAGAGCTGCATGGAGTCGGCGTTGACGATCTCGCCGTCGAGCCGCTGGGCCAGCTCGACCGCGAGCGCGGTCTTGCCGGTCGCGGTCGGGCCGACCAGCGCGACCAGCCGGGTCACGGCGCCAGCCAGGTGGCGACGAAGTACCCCACGCCGTACGGGGCGGCGTCGTACAACAGCTCGGCCTCGTACGACCGGTCCGCGCCGGACTCGTCGGCCGCGAGGACGGCGGCCGCAGCCGTCCTCCAGGCGGGCACGCCGTCGGCCAGGAGAGCGGACCCGAGCACCGGGTCGAGACCGGCCAGCGCAGCCGCGTCGGCGGTCCCCAGGGCGGCGGCGACGGCCGCGTCGAAGGGCTCGGCCCGGGGGTCGACGTACCCGGGGGCCCGCTCGGACCGGCGCGCCGACCCGTCCCCCATGACCAGCAGGGCGCGGCGCCGGTCGGCCACGTCCAGCGCGGCACCGAAGACGGCCGGCTCGGCCTCCGGGCCGACCGCGAACGCCGAGCAGTACGCATCGGCGCCGGCCAGCAGCCAGGCACCCAGCGTGACCCCGAGCGGCACCGCCGCGGCGACCGCGCCCACCGGACCGGACAGGTAGTGGGCCCGCCGGGCCAGCCGGCCGCTCGGCCGGACGCGGGCCGGGGGGCTGGGCAGGGTCGCGCTCAGCGGCAGCCCGTACCCGGCCAGCGTGCCGATCGTCCCCGGCGGGAACTGGCTGCTCACCGGTCCCGTTGCGATCACGACGACCTCGTCGGGAGCGGTGGCCAGCAGCCGGCGCACCGCCTCCCGGCAGGCCGCCCGCAGCGGCTCCAGCTCGGCCGCGGCACCGGCGGCCACCTCCGGCACCAGCAGCGGCGGGGTCGGGCAGAACGCGATGGCGGGAAGCACCCCGGGAGAGTAGGACGACGGCTTTGTAGCAGAGGGGGTGCCGGGCGGACAGGCCGTACTGAGAGGATGCACGAGCGCGGACGCGCGAGGAGGATCGAGAGCAATGACTGCCAGCAACGAGTGGGGACGCGTCGACGCCGACGGCACGGTGTACGTCCGCACCGCGACGGGCGAGCGGGCGGTCGGCTCGTGGCACGCCGGGAAACCCGAGGACGGGCTGGCGCACTTCGCCCGCCGGTACGACGACCTGGCCACCGAGGTGAGCCTGCTGGAGAGCCGGCTGGCCTCCGGCGCGGGCGACCCGAAGTCGACCCTGACCCACGTCACGGCCCTGCAGGGCTCCCTCGGCGAGGCCGCGGTCGTGGGCGACCTGGCCGAGCTGGAGACCCGGCTGGCCGCGCTGCACACCGCGGCCCAGGCCAAGCAGGACCAGGCCGGGGTCGTCCGCGCGGCGGCCCGGGCGTCGGCGGCGGCGGCCAAGGAGAAGCTGGTCCTGGAGGCCGAGGAGCTGTCCCAGAGCTCGCAGTGGAAGGCGGCCGGCGACCGGTTCCGCACCATCGTGGACGAGTGGAAGGCCATCCGCGGCGTCGACCGGAAGGCCGACGAGCAGCTGTGGAAGCGGTTCGCGGCGGCGCGGGACGCGTTCACCCGGCGCCGCGGCAGCCACTTCGCCGCGCTGGACGAGCAGCGCGGGGTGGCCCGGGCCCGCAAGGAGGAGCTGGTCGCCGAGGCCGAGGCGCTGGCCGGCTCGACCGAGTGGGGGCCGACCGCGAGCCGGCTCAAGTCGCTGATGACCGAGTGGAAGGGCGCCGGGCGGGCCTCGAAGGAGGCCGAGGAGCAGCTGTGGACCCGGTTCCGGGCCGCGCAGGACGCGTTCTTCGCCGCCCGGGCGGCCACCTTCAGCGAGCGGGACGCCGAGCAGCTGGCCAACCAGCAGGCCAAGGAGGCGCTGATCGGCGAGGCCGAGGCGCTGGACCCGGCCGCGGACCTGCGCGGGGCCCAGGCGCGGCTGCGCGACATCCAGGAGCGGTACGACGCGGTCGGGCACGTGCCCCGGGACGCGATCCGCACGCTCGACAACCGGATGCGCGCCGCCGAGCAGCGCATCCGGGACGCCGGCGACGCCGAGTGGAAGCGCGGGAAGCCGGAGAGCAACCCGCTGCTGGACCAGCTCCGGGACACGGTGGCCAAGGCCGAGGCCCAGCTGGCCAAGGCCCGCTCCGGCGGCAACGCGTCCAAGATCGCCGAGGCCGAGGCGGCGGTGACGGCGCGCCGGGAGTGGCTGGCCGAGGCCGAGCGCTCCGTCCGCCGCTGAGCCGTCCCGCCGGCCCGAGCGGAGCCGGCCCGAGCGGGGCCGGCGCGAACGGGCCGGCGGGCCGCCCGGGTCGACTCGTTGCACCGGATCCTCCGAGCGCTGGGGTGGGCGCTGGTCGCCCTGCCCGCACGACGAGCGGGCGCGGTGCTGCTGCCGGCCGAGGACCGGGATCCGGACCATGGCTGACCACCCCGCCCTGGA
>DATINN010000725.1:0-5985 GCA_035474175.1 Mycobacteriales bacterium
CGGCGACCGGCTCGGCCGGCGCCGGGTCCTCGGTCCCGAGCACCGCCAGCGTGGCCGCGACCGCGGCCAGCCCCATCGCGACCACCGGCCCGATCTCCAGGAACAGGTTGGAGCCCTGCGGCGCGATCATCATCGACAGCCAGAAGCTGCCGCCGGCGGCGACCAGCCAGGTCCGGCGCCCGATCCGGGTCGCGGCCAGGATCGTCAGCCCCCACAGCACATACCAGGGCTGCACGACCGGGCCGAGGAAGACCACGGCCAGCAGCGCCAGCCCGGCGGCCCGGACCCAGCCGGCCCGCCCGGCCGTGAACCACAGCCGCAGCAGCACCGCCGCCGTCACGAACTGCCCGGCCAGCCGGAACCCGGCGATCACCGGGTCCTGGTACGTCACGAAGTTGGGGATGCCGCGCACGACCTCCACCACCATCGCGATGCCGTTCGGGATCGAGACCCAGGTGATGACCTGGCCGGAGGCGTTGAGCTGGTGGATCCAGCCGAAGCCGAGGCCGGTCACCCCGGTCAGCACCGCGACCGTGGCCAGCGCGACCGCGCCGGTGCGGACGCAGGCGTTGACCAGCGCCCAGCGGCCGGTCAGCCGGCGGGCCCAGACCCAGGCCAGGAACACCACCGCGATCGCGGCCGGCGCCTTGACCAGCACCGCGGCCGAGCACAGCACGACCCCGAGGGCGACCCAGCGCTCCTCGGTGGCCTCGATCGCGATGGCCAGCCCGGCGACCAGCAGCCCGATCATCAGCGCGTCGTTGTGGCCACCGGCGACGAAGTGCACCAGCACCAGCGGGTTGGCGACGCCGAGCCAGACCGCCAGCCGCGGGTCGCCGCCGGCCGCCCGGGCCAGCCGGGGCAGGTATTTCGCGGTCAGCAGCACGCCGGCCACCGCCAGCAGCCGCATCGCGAACACGGTGGTCACCACCCGGTCGCCGGTCACGGTGGCCAGCGCCCGTCCCAGCCCCAGCCACAGCGGCCCGTACGGGGCGGGCGTGTCGACCCACATCCCGGAGATCTCGTCCAGGAACGGTCCCGGCAGCGACA
Organism: Mycobacteriales bacterium; assembly: GCA_035474175.1. Taxonomy (GTDB): domain Bacteria; phylum Actinomycetota; class Actinomycetes; order Mycobacteriales; family CADCTP01; genus CADCTP01. The sequence goes on from DATINN010000725.1 coordinate 1,051, forward strand.
CCGGCCCGACGCTGTACGGATCCAGGCCGGCGTGCGCGATCTGGGCCTGGGCCGCGTACGCGTACAGGTCGCGGCTGAACAGGGGCACGCAGACGACCAGCGGGGCGCCCCAGAGCGCGGCGATCCGGAGCAGCCGCCGGGTGTCGGTGCCCTCCTCGCCCCGGCGCAGCGACCGGCCCAGGTGCAGCCAGGCCATGCCGAGCATGGCCAGCCCGACGTAGACGAAGGCGAGCGCGGCCCGCTCGCCCACGCCGTCGCGCAGCACGGCGATGACCGGGGTGCGCTTGACCGGGTCGTAGACCGGGGGAGCGCCGGCCCCGAGCGAGCCCAGCGCCAGCACGGCCGAGCCGGCGAAGCCGAGCAGCACCACCTTCTGCAGGTGCACGGTGCCCCAGCCGGCCCAGCGCGCGCGGGCGGCGCGGCCGAGCCTGGAGGAGCGGAGGGTCGCTACCGCCGGCGGCATGCTCACGAGTCGGGCACCACCACGGGCGTGCGGGTCACGGCGTCGGCGGGCAGCCGGGGACCGCCCAGGATCGGCGCGGGCACGGCGTCGGCCGCCCGCGCGCCGGCGCTCCGGCCCGGCAGCAGCTCGAACAGCACCACCGCGCCGGCCACCGCGCCGGCGCACAGCACCGCCTGGATGATCGCGCTCACGTCGACCGTGCCGCCCTTCGGCATCACCACCACCGCGAGCGCGGCGGATGCTGCGGTCACGATGGTGCGGGTCCGCAGGTTCGACGTGCCCGCCGCGACGAGCACGAACCCCCACAGCAGATACCAGGGCTGCACGACCGGGCTGAGCGCGACGACCGCGATCAGGCCGAGGCCGAGGGAGGCGACGAAGCCGCGCCGCTCCATCCGGGCCAGCAGCACCAGCACGATGACGATCGCGATGAGGCCGCCGATGCCGCGGGAGACCTTGATCGACTGGTCCATCACGGTCCGGTCGTCGCCGACGCCGAAGGTCTGGAAGACCACCCCGAACGCCTCGCCGATCAGCGTGCTGCCGGACAGCCAGTTGCGGACGGTGCCGGGCGTGTTGAGCGCGCCGATCCAGCCGTAGCCGAGGCCGGTGGCCCAGGAGACCAGCGCGACGACCGCGCCGGAGACGGCGCCGACCCCGGCCGCGGCCCGCGCCAGCCGCCAGCGCCCGGTCAGGTGCTGGGCCCAGAACGGCACGATGAAGACCAGGGCCAGCGCGGCCGGCGCCTTGACCAGCATCGCCAGCGTGACCAGCAGCACCCCGAGGGCCGGCCGGCGCTCCATCACCAGCACCAGCCCGGCCACCATCAGGCCCATCAGCAGCGCGTCGTTGTGCGCGCCGCTGACGAAGTGGAAGAGCACCAGCGGGTTGAGCACGCCCAGCCACAGCGCGCGCCCGGCCGGGACGCCGCACAGCGCGGCCAGCCGCGGCACGAAGATCACCAGCAGCAGCACGCCGACCAGCGCGATCAGCCGCATCCCGAGCACGGTCGGCACGGTCCGGTCACCGGAGAGGTCGACCACCCAGCGGGCCAGCTGCAGGAAGGCCGGCCCGTACGGGGTGGGCGTGTGCGACCACAGGTCGGGCACGTCGACCAGGTAGGGGTTGTCGGGGATGGCGCCCGGACCCCAGAAGTAAGGACTGGCGCCGTCGTGCACCATCCAGCCGACGGCGCCGTAGCTGTAGACGTCGCGGCTGAACATCGGCGGGGCCAGGCACAGCGGCGCCGACCAGACCGCCAGCGTGACCAGCAGCGACCGGCGGCCGGGACCGTCCGGGGTGCCGACCCGGCGGCCGAGGAACAGCCAGGCGACCACGAGCAGGGCCAGCCCGGCGTAGCCGACGGCGAGCGCGAGCGGCTCGCTGGCCCGCATCCAGCCCACCACCCGGAACCGGCTGAACGGGTCGTCGCGGGGCAGCGCCCCGGCCGCGATGCCGCCGATCGCGAGCGCGAGCGACCCGGCGAGCCCGAGAATCCGGTATCGGTCGAGGAGCCTGAGCTCCCCGACTGTCCGGAACCGGCTCAGCCGAGTCGGCAGCGTTGCGAGCACGGCCATCAAGATTACCCGTTACGGGGTGCCGAAGCGCGTTCGTACGTCCAGTGTTCACTGTGAGATGTCGGCCGAGCCGATCTCGTCACCGCCAGGTCCGCGACCGGTACTGCCGGTCACGGCCGGTGATGCGCTCCGCGGCCAGCCGCCCGGACAGCAGCACCATCGGCACGCCGACGCCCGGCTGGGTCCCGGACCCGGCGAACACCACGTTCTCGAACGCCCGCGGCAGCGTCGGGAACCGGAACGGCCCGGTCTGCGTGAGCGTGTGCGCGGCCGCGAACGGCGCGCCCGCGGCCAGCCCCGAGGCGGCCCAGTCGGCCGGCGTGACCAGCCGCTCGACCTCGATGCCGGCACCGAAGCCGGTGTAGCCGCGGGCCTCCAGGGTGGCGACCAGCTCGTCCCGGTAGCGCGGGCCGGTGCTGGCCCAGTCGATGTCCGCGGTCAGGTTGGGCGTCGGGGCCAGCACGTAGTAGGTCTGCTTGCCGGCCGGCGCCAGCGCCGGGTCCGACCCGGACGGGTTCGTGACCAGCAGCGACGGGTCGGACATGAGCTGACCGGAGGAGATGATCTCGTCGAAGGTGCGGCGCCAGGCCTGGCCGAAGTGGATGTTGTGGTGCGCGATCTTCGAGTACGTCGCGCTCGACCCGATGTGCAACAGCACGCACGACGGTGAGTACTTGAGCGTCTTCAGTCGACGCGGGGCCGCCTCCGGCGGCAGCAGGTCCCGGTACGCCACGGGCAGGTCGGGGTTGAGCACGACCGCGTCGGCCTCGATCCGCTCGCCGCCGGTGGTGATCACCGCCCGGGCCCGCCCGTTCACCACCTCGACCCGCTCGACCTCGGTCCCGTACCGGAACCGGACCCCGTGCTTCTCCGCCGCCCCGGCCAGCGCCCGCGGCACCGCGTGCATCCCGCCGCGCGGGAAGAACACCCCCGCCACCGAGTCCATGTACGCGATGACCGCGTAGATCGCGAGCGCGTCGTACGGGGAGACGCCGGCGTACATGGCCTGGAAGGAGAAGACGCGCTGCGTGCGCGGGTCCTTGAGGAAGCGGGCCACGGTCGGGGCCAGCTTGGCCAGGCCGCGGAGCTTCAGCAGCCGGAACAGGTCCGGCCCGAGCAGCCCGAACGGCGAGTCCAGGTTGCGGTCGATGAACGTGCGCATCTCGGCCCGGTACAGGGCGCTGACGTAGTCGACGAACCGCCGGTAGCCGGCCGCCTCGGCCGCCCCGCACACCCGCTCGATCTCCGCCGCCATCGCGTCGACGTCCGCGCGCACGTCCAGCGTCGACCCGTCGGGGTAGTACGCCCGGTAGAGCGGGTCGACCGGCTCCAGGTCGAGCCAGTCCTCCAGCCGCTCGCCCACGCAGTCCAGCGCGTCGGCGATCAGCTCGGGCATGGTCAGCACGGTCGGCCCGGTGTCGAAGCCGTAGCCGTCCAGCTCCAGCCGCCCGGCCCGGCCGCCCGGCACGGCCTCCCGCTCCAGCACGGTCACCTCGCGCCCGGCGCCGGCCAGGCGCAGCGCCGCCGACAACCCGCCGAGCCCGGCTCCGACCACGACGACCCGCTCGCTGGGGCCCACCACCGTCCGCACCCCCCGACCCTAGGGCCGCTCCGCCCCCACCGCGCGCCGAGCGCACCCACCCGCCGCGACGCCGCCGCCCGCAGGTCCGCCGCCGGCCGCCTTCACCTCCGCCGTCGGCCGGCCGCCTTCACCGCGGCCGCCGTCAGCCGGCCGCGGTGAAGGGAGTGGGTCAGAGGACGCGGATCGTCGCGGCTGTCGCCAGCTCGCGCAGCACCACGTCGGCCTCGGGGTCGATCGCGGACGCGTCCAGCGCGGCCAGCGCCTGCCCCGTGCAGTCGGCGATCATGCGCTCGACCTCGGCCAGCGCCCCGGTCGCGACGATCACCTCGCGCAGCCGCTGCACCCCGGCCACGTCCAGCCCCGGGTCGCCCAGGTGCCGCTCCAGCAGCCGGCTCTGGGACCGGGTGCCGCGCTGACCGGCCACCGCGACCAGCACGGTCTGCTTGCCCTCGCGCAGGTCGTCGCCGGCCGGCTTGCCCGTCTCGGCCGGGTCCCCGAACACGCCCAGCACGTCGTCGCGCAGCTGGAACGCCTCGCCCAGCGGCGCCCCGTACGCCTCGTACGCGGCCAGCAGCGCCCGGTCGGCCCCGGCCAGCGCGGCGCCGAGCTGCAGCGGCCGCAGCACGCTGTAGCGCGCGCTCTTGAACTGGATGACCCGCCGCGCCCGCGGCACCGACCCGCCGCCGGTGGCCTGCTCCAGCAGGTCGAGGTACTGCCCGCCCATCAGCTCGGTGCGCATCTCGTCGAACAGCGGCCGGGCCCGCAGCAGCCGGTCCGGCTCCAGCCCGCAGCCGAAGAACATCTCGTCGGTCCAGCTCAGGCACAGGTCGCCGAGGAGGATCGCGGCGGCGTCACCGAAGCCGTCCGGGTCGCCGCCCCAGCCGGCCGCCCGGTGCTGTTCGGCGAACCGACGATGCACCGCCGGGTCACCGCGGCGGGTGTCGGAGCGGTCCATCAGGTCGTCGTGGATCAGGGCGCTGGCCTGGACGAACTCCAGCGCGGCCAGGGCGGTGAGCACCTGGTCGCTGTCGAGCCCGCCCGCGCCCCGGAACCCCCAGTACGCGAATGCCGGGCGGAGCCGCTTGCCGCCACCGAGCACGAAAGCCTCGATCGCCTCCGCCACCGGGGCCAGGGCGTCGTCCACGGCGGCGAGCCGAACCCGCTGGCCGGTCAGGAACTCGCTGAGGGCTTTGTCGACCCGCTGCCGTAGGCCAGCACGGTCGACGGGAGAGACGGGGGCAGCGTGGGTCACGCACCGACGCTAGCGGGTCGCCGTAACCCGCGCCGTACCGCCACGCGTAGGGCCTGGGTCA
>DATINN010000726.1:0-4283 GCA_035474175.1 Mycobacteriales bacterium
GGGGTCGAAGGCGAGTTCACCGCCGATGTTGGGCAGGCCCAGGCAGTTGCCGTAGCCGCCGACCCCGGCGACCACCCCGGGCAGCACCCGGGCGGTGTCCGGCGCGTCCGCGGGCCCGAACCGCAGCGGGTCCAGCACCGCGATCGGCCGGGCCCCCATGGCCAGGATGTCGCGGACGATGCCGCCGACCCCGGTGGCCGCGCCCTGGTGGGGCTCCACATAGGACGGATGGTTGTGCGACTCGACCTTGAACGTGACGGCCCAGCCGTCGCCGGCGTCGACCACGCCCGCGTTCTCCCCGATGCCGGCCAGCATCCGGCTGTGCGCGGGCACCTTCTCGCCGAACTGCCGCAGGTGCACCTTGCTCGACTTGTACGAGCAGTGCTCGCTCCACATGACCGAGTAGACCGCCAGCTCGGACGCGGTCGGCCGGCGGCCCAGGATCTCCCGGATCCGGCCGTACTCGTCGTCGCGCAGGCCCAGGTCCGCGTACGGCTGGGGCTCGTCGGGGGTCCCCGCGGCCCGGCCGACGGTGTCGATCACGCCGCTACCAGGGTCGTCAGCACCGAGGTGAAGAAGCCGAGCCCGTCGGCGCCCGGGCCGGTCAGCGGGTCGACCGCGTGCTCCGGGTGCGGCATCAGGCCGACCACGGTGCCGGTCGCGTTGGCGATGCCGGCGATGTCGCGGGCCGAGCCGTTGGGGTTGCCGCCGAGGTAGCGGGCCACCACCCGGCCCTCGCCCTCCAGCTCGTCGAGGGTGCGCTGGTCGGCGACGAAACCGCCCTCCCCGTTCTTGACCGGGATGACGATCTCCTGGCCGGGCTGGTAGTCGCCGGTCCACGCGGTCGCGGCGTTGACCTGCAGCCGCTGGTCCCGGCAGACGAACCGGCGCACGTCGTTGCGGATCAGCGCGCCCGGCAGCAGGTGCGACTCGCACAGCACCTGGAAGCCGTTGCAGATGCCGAGCACGGGCAGGCCGTCGCGGGCCGCGCGGATGATCGTCCCCATCACCGGCGCGAACCGGGCGATCGCACCGCAGCGCAGGTAGTCGCCGTAGGAGAAGCCGCCGGGCAGCACCACCGCGTCGGCACCGTGCAGGTCGGGGTCGGCGTGCCAGAGCTGGACCGGCTCGGCCCCGGCCAGCGCCACCGCCCGGGCCGCGTCGCGGTCGTCGAGGCTGCCCGGAAAGGTCACCACGCCGACCCTGGAAGTCACGGCGGCCATCGTACGGGCCGCGCGCGGGTCGTCGCCGCCCGCCGACCGGCCGGCGCTCCGCCGGCGGGTCGGGTGTCTGGCCAGCGCGTACTACTCCGAGGGGTATTTACCACTCTGAGTGGTACGCGTTCCGGCGGAACACCGTCGCGGCCGCGGGTTGGAGGAGGATCCGGGCGTGGTGGAGGCGCAGCTTGCAGAGCTGGTGGGTCCGCAGCACGTGGTGACCGATGCCGACTTACGGGCCGGGGCCGAGGTGGACTGGACCGGGCGGTGGCGGGGGACGGCCCGGGCCGTGGTGCGCCCGGGGACCGCGCAGGAGGTCGCGGCGGTGCTGCGGGCGTGCGCGGACGCGGGCGTGCCGGTGGTGCCCCAGGGCGGCAACACCGGGCTGGTCGGCGGCGGCGTGCCGGCCGGGGTCGACGGCGCGGTCGTGCTGTCCACCCGCCGGCTGACCGGGCTGGAGCCGGTGCTGGCCGACGGCACCGTGGTGGCCGGCGCCGGCGCGACCCTGTCCGCGGTGCAGGCGCACGCCGCCGCGGCCGGCTGGCAGCTCGGGATGGACTGGGCCGCCCGGGACTCGGCCACCGTCGGCGGCGCGATCGCGACCAACGCCGGCGGCCTGCGGGTGCTGCGCTGGGGGCCGGCCCGGGCCCAGCTGGTCGGGGCCGAGGTCGCGCTGGCCTCCGGCGAGCTGCTGTCCCGGGTGGACGGCCCGCTCAAGGACTCCACCGGCTACGACCTGTCCGGGCTGCTGTGCGGCAGCGAGGGCACGCTCGGGGTGCTGACCCGGCTGCGGCTGCGGCTGGTGCCGCCGCTGCCCGCCCGCCGGGCCGTCGCCCTGGTCGGCGTGCCCGGCATCGCGGCCGCGATCGACGTGCTGGCCGCGGTCCGCCGGGCCGGGCTCGACCTGGCCGCGGCCGAGGTCGTCGGGGACACCGGGCTGGCCCTGCTCGACCTGCCGGCGCCGCTGCCCGAGCCCTGGGCCGCGTACCTGCTGGTGGAGGTGGTGGGCGGCGCGGACGAGCTGGCCGAGGCGCTGGCCGGCGCGGACGGGGTCGGCGACGCGGTGCTGGCCGCGGACCCGGCCGACCGGGCCCGGCTGTGGCGCTACCGGGAGGAGGTGTCGCCGGCGGTGACCGCGGCCGGGGTGCCGATCAAGCTCGACGTGTCGGTGCCGGCGGCCCGCCTGACCGAGGTCTGGGACGCGCTGCCGGCCCTGGTCGGCGTCGGCCGCACGATCCTCTACGGGCACCTGGCCGAGTCCAACCTGCACGTCAACCTGCTGGACGTGCCGGACGAGGCCGAGGAGGCGGTGGCCGACCGGGTGCTGCGGCTGGTCGCCGGCCTGGGCGGCTCGATCAGCGCCGAGCACGGGATCGGCCGGGCCAAGACGCCGTGGCTGCACCTCACCCGCTCGCCGGCCGAGCTGGCCGTCATGCGGGCGATCAAGAAAACGCTGGACCCGACCGGCATTCTCAACCCAGGGGTGTTGCTGACATGACGCGCAGCGCGTTGGTGACCGGGATCAGCCGGCGGGCCGGGATCGGGTGGAGCGTCGCGCGCCGGCTGGTGGCCGACGGGTGGGCGGTGAACGGGACGGGCTGGCCGGCCCACGACGACGAGCAGCCGTGGGGCGGGGACCAGCTCGACCCGGCGTTCGAGGGGCTGCGCTGGACGCCGGCCGACCTGGCCGACCCGAACGTGCCGGCCCGGCTGGTCGAGGCGCACGTCGCGGCCCACGGCGGGCTGGACGCGCTGGTCGCGGTGCACGCCCGCTCCAGCGACCAGTCCCTGGAGACGGTGACCGCGGCCGAGCTGGACCTGTCGTTCGCGGTCAACACCCGGGCGACCGTGCTGCTGGTGCAGGCCGCGGCCCGGGCCGGCGTGCGGCGCGTGGTCCTGTTCACCACCGGCGTGCACCGGGGTCCGATGCCCGACGAGCTGCCCTACGCGCTGTCGAAGGCGGCGCTGCAGGGCATCACCGCCTCGCTCGCCGCGGCGCTGGCGCCGCTCGGCGCGACCGTCAACTGCGTCAATCCGGGGCCGAACGACACCGGCTACGCCGACGCGGGCACGCTCGCATTCGTCGCCGACCGGATGCCGCTGGAGCACCGCTGGGGACGGCCGCAAGACGTCGCCGACCTGGTCGCGTTCCTGGTGTCGGACGCGGGCGGCTGGATCACCGCGCAGACCATCGACTCGGACGGCGGCTGGGCGGTCCGGGGCGAGCCCGGCCCGCGGCCGGTGACCGGCCGGCTCACACCGGGCGGACCGTGAAGTCCTCGATGACCGGGTTGGCCAGCAGGGTCTCGGCGATCCGGGCCACCACGGCCTCGTCGGTGCCGTCGGCGACGTCGAGCTCGAAGTGCTTGCCCTGCCGGACGCCGGTGACGCCGTCGTAGCCCAGCCGGCCGAGCGCGCCGAGGATGGCCTGGCCCTGCGGGTCCAGGATCTCCGGCTTGAGCGTGACGTCGACAACCACCCGGGGCACGGCCGGAACCCTAGCCGACCAGCTTGGTCAGCGTGGCGACGAAGTCGTCGACGTCGGCGTCGGTGGTGGCGAAGGACGTCATCCAGCGGACCTCGCCGGTGCTCTCGTCCCAGACGTAGAACGGGTACGCCTCCTGCAGCGGCGCGACCACGTCCGCGGGCAGGATCGCGAACACCGCGTTGGCCTCGACCGGGCGGGTGATCGTCACCCCCGGCACCGCGGCCGCCCCCGCGGCCAGCCGGGTCGCCCGCTCGTTGGCCGCGGTCGCCGCCCGCAGCCACAGGTCGTCGGTCAGCAGCGCCACGAACTGGGCCGCCGCATACTGCATCTTGGACGCCAGCTGCATGCCCTGCTTGCGGCGGAACTTGAGGTCCGCGCCCAGGCCGGGCCGCAGCACGACCACCGCCTCCGCGCCCAGGCCGCCGTTCTTGGTGCCGCCGAAGGACAGCACGTCGACCCCGCAGCCGGCGCTGGCCTCGCCCAGCGAGACGCCCAGCCCGGCGGCCGCGTTGGCCAGCCGGGCGCCGTCCATGTGCACGGCCAGCTCGCGGCCGTGGGCCCAGTCGGCCAGCTCCCGG
>DATINN010000727.1:0-7484 GCA_035474175.1 Mycobacteriales bacterium
TGCGATCCCACTGCATCGGCTGGCCGACGCTGACGCCCGGGTTGAGTCGTCCGCCGGTGAGAATGTCGACCGTCGCAAGGTCCTCGGCCAGGCGCAGCGGGTTCTCCCAGCCGAGCGGGATCACCGCGGTGCCCAGGTCGATCCGGCTGGTGCGCTGCGTGGCCGCGGCGAGCACGGCGACCGGCGAGGAGATGCCGTACTGCAGGTGCCGGTGGCGGACCCAGGCGCTGTCGAAGCCGAGCCGCTCCCCCAGCTCGATCACCCGCAGCGTGGTCTCGTGCCCGGGGCCGGGATCGTCGCCGTCGAACAGGCCGATGGTCAGGAACCCGAGCCGGTCCAGCGCTGTGCCCGGTGGCGGCATCCGCGACTCCTTCCCCGTGGGCGGCCGTCTCTGCGTGGACGGCCGTCGCATCGTGCGCGACCCGGCCCGGCCCGGCAAGCGGCCGTATCAGGAGGCGCGGCCCGGGCTCGTTCCGTAGTAGCCGATCATGGTGCGAACGGGTGCCGGGATCGGGTGCATAGTGAGCGCGAGGAGGCAGATTCCCGATGGTTCCGCCCGCGGCCGACGTACGGGTCCTGGGCCCGGTCTCGGTGTCGGGACCGGCCGGCCCGGCCGGGCTCACCGGCGGCCGCCAGCGGGCCCTGGTCGGCGTGCTCGCGCTCGACGCCGGGCACGTCGTCGCCACCTCCCGGCTGGTCGACGCGCTGTGGCCGGACGACCCGCCGCGCACGGCCGTACGGACCCTGCACAGCCACGCCGCCCGGGTCCGGTCCGCGCTGGCCGCCTGCGGGCTGCCGGACGCGGTCGTCACCCGCGACCCGGGCTACCTGCTGGCGGTGCCGCGCGAGGCCGTCGACGCGCTGAGCTTCGAGGACGCGGTCCGCGCCGCCGGGACCGAGGCCGCGGCCGGCGACCCGGTCGCCGCGGCCGCCCGGCTGGAGGCCGCGCTGGCGCTGTGGCGGGGCGAGCCGCTGGCCAACGGCCCGGTCGGCGACTGGGCCGCGACCGAGGCCGAGCGGCTGCACGGGCGCCGGGTGGCCGCGGCCGAGCAGCTGTGGGAGATCCGGCTGGGCCAGGGCGACCACGCGACCGCGGTGACGGAGCTGGACCGGCTGCTGGGGACCTACCCGACGCGGGAGCGGCTGGTCGGCCTGCTCATGCTCGGGCTCTACCGCAACGGCTGCCGGGCCGACGCGCTGGAGCGGTACGAGCGGCTGCGGGCCCGGCTGGCCGAGGACTACGGCACCGACCCCGGGCCGGAGCTGAGCCGGCTGCACACCGCGATCCTGCGCGGCGACCCGGCGCTGCTGCTGCACCCGTCCGGGCCGGCCCCGGCGGCGGCGGGGAACGCCCCGGCCGCGCCGGCCCAGCTGCCGCCGCCGGTCGGCCACTTCAGCGGCCGCGGCCCGGAGCTGCGCCGGCTCGACGGCTGGCTGGCCGCGCCGGACGGCGGCCCGCGGCTGGTGCTGGTGCGCGGTCCGGGCGGGGTGGGCAAGACCGCGTTCGCGGTCGAGTGGGCCCGGTCCGTACGGGACCGCTACCCGGACGGGCAGCTGTTCCTGGAGCTGCGCGGGCACAGCCGCGGCACGGCGGTGGCGCCGGAGGACGCGCTCGGCCAGGCGCTGCGCGCGCTCGGCGTGCCGGCCGACCGGATTCCGGCCGAGCTGCCCGACCAGGTCAGCGCGTACCGGTCGCTGGTGCACGACAAGCGGATCCTGCTCGTGCTGGACAACGCGGCCGACGCGGCCCAGGTGCTGCCGCTGGTGCCGACCGGCGACGCCAGCCTGCTCGTGGTCACCAGCCGGCACGAGCTGGCCGCGCTGCTGGTGCACCACGCCGTGCACCTGGTCGACCTCGGCCTGCTGACCGGCGACGAGGGCGCGGCGCTGCTGGAGCGGGTGGTCGGGGCCGAGCGGGTGCGGTCCGAGCGCCCGGCCGCGGCCGAGGTGGTCGAGCTGTGCGGGCGGCTGCCGCTGGCGCTGCGGCTGGCCGCGGCCAAGCTGGCCGGGCAGCCGCGCCGGCCGATCGCCGAGCTGGTCACCGAGCTGGCCGGCCGGGACCGGCTGGCCGCACTCTCGGTGGATGGGGACGGGGCCGCGCTCGGGCTGCGGGCCGTGTTCGCCTCCGGGTACGGCGCGCTCACGCCGCCGGCCGCGCGGCTGTTCCGGCTGCTGGGCCTGCACCCGGGGGTGAGCGTGACCGGCTCGCTGGCCGCGGCGACGGCCGAGCTGCCCACCACCGAGGCCGCCGCCGGCCTGCGCGAGCTGGCCGCCGCCCACCTGCTGGAGGACCTCGGCTCCGGCCGCTACCGCTTCCACGACCTGCTCCGGCTCTACGCGGCCGAGCGCGCCGCGGCCGAGGAGCCGGCCCCGGCCCGGGAGGCCGCCGTGGTCCGGATCCTGGACTGGTATCTGGCCGTGGCCGCGGCCGCCAACCGCATCCTCGACCCGGGCCGGGACCGGGTCACGCCGGCCCGGGGGCCGGCCGAGCTGCCGTTCGAGGCGACCCCGGCGGCGGCGCTGGCCTTCCTCGACGGCGAGCACGCCAACCTGCTGAGCATCGTGGCGTACGCGGGGCGCGAGGGGCACGAGACCGCGGCCTGGCAGCTGTGCTACCTGCTGGCCGGCTACTTCGAGTCCCGCGGCCACTGGGGCGACCGGGTCGCGATGTACCGGCTCGGCCTGGCCGCGGCCCAGCGCCTCGGCGACCCGGCGATCAGCGGGCTGATGCTCAGCGGGCTGGGCGTGGCCTGCATCGCCGCCCGCCGGCACGCCGAGGCGCTGGAGCACCTGCGGCCGGCGCTGGAGCTGATGCGGTCCAGCGGCGACCGGCGCGGCGAGGGCCACGTGCACAACAACATCGCGGCCGCGCTGGGCGAGCTGCACCGCTACGGCGAGGCCATCGAGTCCTGCGAGCGGGCGCTGGAGGTGCACACCGCCAACGGGCACCGGCTCGGGATGCGGCTGGCGCTGAACAACCTCGGCTGCGCCCACGCCCGGGTCGGCGAGGTCGAGCGCGGCATCGCCTACCTGGAGCGGGGGCTGCGGCTGGCCCGCGACGACGGCGACCGCCGGCTGGAGGCCGGCATCCTGCACAGCCTGGGCGAGACCCACCGGGGCCGGGGCGCGCACCGCGAGGCCCTCGACGCGCTCGGGCAGGCGCTGCGGCTGCGGCGCCGGCTGGGCGAGCGCCGGTACGAGGTGGAGACGCTGATCGAGATCAGCCGGGCCCGGCTCGACGCCGGCGAGCCGGGGCCGGCCCGGGACCACGCGCTGGCCGCGCACCGGCTCGGCGTCGCCGTCGGCGACCAGCACCTGGAGGCGGTGGCCGCGGCCCAGCTCGGCCGGGCCCAGCTGGCCGCCGGCGACCGCGCCGACGCCCGCGGCTGGCTGCTGGCCGCGGCCGAGCTGCGCCGGCGGATCCCGGACCGGCCCGAGGAGGCGGTGATCCGGGCCGGGCTGGCCGAGCTGTCCGGCCCGATGCTCACTCCGAGCAGATGAACCCGCCGGCGGCCCGCTTGGTGTCGTCGTCGAGGATGATCATGGCGGCCTGGTCGCCGCCGGCCGCGATCCGGACGTTGGCGCTGGGTGCCGCCAGCATGCCGGCGAAGCACTCGTTCGACTCGGGCAGCAGGTCCGGGATCACCTGGACCACCACGCTCCGGGCGCCGCTGTCCCCGGCCCGGTAGGCGACCGACGCGGTGCGGGCGACGAAGTCGTCCTTGCCGGCGGTGTAGGCGACCGTGGCGAAGCGGACCGTGCCCTCCAGCGCGCAGCCGGTGCTGGTCACCGTGAAGCTCGCGCTGGTGAGGGTGCCCCGGGTCGACCCCTCGACGACCCGGGACCCGGTGATGCTGAGGACCCGCGGACCGGAACAGGCCGCGCCGACGACCGGACCGGCCGCCGGACCGGCCGCGCCGCCCGCCGGACCAGCGGCGCGCGCCGGACCAGCCGCGCCGCCCGCCGGAACACCCGCGGCCGCCGCCGGGCCGGCCGTGGCCACCACCCCGGCCACCGCCGCGAATACGGTCAGTGCCGCGCCCAGCCGGCGGAGTCTCTCGTGCACCCGTTCCTCCTCGTCCCCGTGTGCGCGACATGGTCGCGGCGGCCTGTTGTGGAAACGTTGTGCTCGGGCGGGGACGGGCGGGAGCACCACAACGGCGGCACAGCCGGGGGCCCGTACAACGGCGGCATGCTTCCGCACGCACCGCTGGCCGCCGCCCTCCGGGCCGCCGCCGGACCGGACGAGACCGCCGCGATCCTGGACGAGGCCGGGGACCGGATCCTGGCCGCCGGGCACGTGCAGACGATCCTCGACGCGGTCGACCGGCTGCCGGCGGCGGCCCGCACGCCGCACCGGCTCGTGCTGCTCGCGCACGCCCGCCAGCTCCGCGGGGACGCCGACGGTGCCCTGGTCGCCTGCGGCCTGGCCGCGCCGGACGGCCCGCTGTCGCCCGCGGTCGCGTGGCGGATGGGGCTGGTGCACTACCAGGCCGGCGATCCCACCACCGCGCTGGCCGTGTACGGCCGGGCCCGGCGGGACGGGACCGACCCGGTCGCCGAGGCCCACCTGCTGGCCTGGTCGGCGAACGCACACTGGATGCTCGGCGACCCGGCCGCCGCCCGGCAACAGGCCGAGCGGGCGCACGACACCGCGACCGCCTCGGGCGACCCCGGCGCGCTGGCCGCGGCCCATGCCGCGCTGGCCTTCAGCGCGATGCTGGCCGGGGACCGCCGCGGCAACGGGCGGCACTGGGCCCTGGCGACCGAGGCGGCCGAGCGGGCCGGCGACGTCCTGCAGCTTCTCCGGATCCGGGCCAACCACGGCTCGCACCTGGTCGAGGAGGGCTTCCCGGCCGACGCGCTGGCCGAGCTGGAGCCGGCGGCGCTGCTGGCCGAGCAGGTCGGCTACGCGGTCGCGGTCGGCCTGTGCCGGACCAACCTCGGCCAGTGCCTGCTGCAGCTGGGCCGGATCGGCGCCGCGGTGGCCGAGTTCGAGCGGGCCAAGGCGACGTTCCAGGCGATCGGCGGCCGGCTCATCGCCTACCCGCTGACCGGGCTGGGCGACGCCTACCGGGAGCGCGGCGACCTGGCCCTGGCCCGGGCCGCGTACGAGGAGGCGGTGGCCAGCGGCGCGCCCGAGGACCCGCAGGGCTGGGTCGGCGCGACCACCGGGCTGGCCCGGGTGCTGGCCGTGGACGACCCGGCCGCGGCCGAGGCGCTGGCGGCGGAGGCGGTCCGGGTCGCCCGCGAGCCCGAGCGGCACCGGGCCGAGCTGACCCTGGGCTGGCTGCGGCTGGCCGCCGGCGCGCACGGCGAGGCCCTGACGCTGGCCGGGCGGGTGTCGACCGCCGCCCGCGGCCGCCGGGACCGGGCCGCGCTGGCCGAGGCGCTGGAACTGACCGCGCTCAGCGACCGGGACGCCGACGGCCGGCCCGACCCGCGGGCCGGCTGGCTGCTGGACGAGGCGCTGTCGGTCTGGCAGGAGATCGGGCACCAGGTCTCGGTGCAGCGCGTCCGGTATGCGCGCTGGCGCCTGTTCGGCGCCGCCACCGCCGACCCGGGCGCGGCCGCGGCGCTGGAGCAGCTGGGCGTACGGGTGCCGGGGCCACACGGTGCCGGATTGCTGGACACCGTGCACCGGTGCGCGCCGCTACGGGTGGCGATCCGGGTGCTCGGCCGGTTCGAGGTGACCCGGGGCGGGATCCCGGTCGCGGACACCGAGTGGCAGTCGCGCAAGGCCCGGGAGCTGCTGAAGATCCTGCTGGCCCGGCGCGGGCGGGCCGTCCCCCGCAGCCGGCTGGTCGAGTTGCTCTGGCCGGACGAGGAAGGCGGCCCCGACGCCGCCGCCGTGCTGGGCAACCGGCTGTCGGTGGCGCTGGCGACCGTACGCCGGGTGCTGGACCCGGTCCGGGCCCAGCCGGCCGGCCACTACCTCATCACCGAGGACGGCAGCGTCGCGCTGGCCCTGCACCGGATCGACGTGGACGTGCTCACGTTCCTGCGGGACGCGACCGACGGGCTGCGGACCCGGTCGGTGCCGGTCCTGCGCCGGGCCGCCGGGACGTACCGGGGGGACGTCCTGGAGGAGGACGTGTACGCGGACTGGACCCACGACCTGCGTGAGGAGGCCCGGGCGGCCTGCCTGGCGGTGCTGCGGGCGCTGGCCGCGGACACCACCGACACCGACGAGGCGGTGCTGGCGCTGCTGCGGCTGCTGGAGCACGACCGCTACGACGAGCCCGCGCACCTGGCGCTGATCCAGGTGCTGCTGCCGGCCGGGCGGTGGGGCGACGCGGTCCGGGCGCACCGGTGCTACCGGGCCCGGATGGCGGAGATCGGGGTGGAGCCCGCGCCGGTGCCGGGACTGCCCGGTGGTGGCGTCCCCCTCATGACGCCACCACCGGTCCCCGCTGGGCTCAGACGCAGCCCTGGAACTCGGTGAGCCCGGCGGCTCCGGCGTCGAGCAGCCCGGCCGCCCGGGACACCAGGGCGCCGTCACCGGTCCGGTTGGCCTGGCCGAGCAGCGTCATGCCCTGCGACAGCTGGCTCTCCAGCTGGTCCCACTGCGGCCTCGGGCCCGGGAACGGCCACGGCCGCCGCGGGCACAGGTCGCCGTTGGGGTCGTCCCAGCCCCAGGTCGCGTTGCCGGCCGTGGCCGCGCCGCCGGCCAGGGTCTTGATCGCGGTGTCGTGCAGCCGCCGGGACACGGCCGGGTCGGTGGCGCGCTTGGCCGCGATCAGCCCGGACAGGCCGCTGGCGACCGACCGGGTCACGGCCGGGACCTTCTCCCTGATCACCACGACGTCGACCGTGAACAGCGGGCCCGGGCAGCCCTCGCAGCCGTCGACGATCTCCGGGTGGATGAGCGTCTGGGACACCGCGTTGGCCGGGGCGGCGGTGATGGCGGGCGCTGCCATCGCGGCCACGGCCACGGCCACGGCTCCCCCGATGCGCCGCACGTTGTGCTTCATGCTGACCTCGTTCCGTTGGTGGACGGTCTGTCGTCGCCCACCTTCCGCACGGGTCTTAGCGCCACCTTCGCGCCGCCATAAGGCGACCGCCGCAAGCGGCACCCGCCACTGTCAGTCGGTCGCCTCGATGATCCGGATGTCGCGTTCCGCGCCGCCGTCCAGGGCGCGCAGGGCCTCCTGGTACGCCGGGCTGTCGTAGGCGGCGACCGCGGCGGCCACGCTGGGGAACTCGATCAGCGTCGTCCGCTCGGTGGTCCCGAGCTCGAACGCGGCCGCCGCGACGCCGCGGGCCAGGAACCGCCCGCCCGCCGCCTCCATCGCCGGCTTCGCAAGCGCCGCGTACGCCGCCAGCTTCTCCGCGTCGTGCACCACCCGGAACGTGTTGATCCAGTACGCCGTCGCCCTCCGTCCGCCTCCTCCGCCGCCACCCGCGTGCTCGCTGCCGCCGAGTATGGCCCGGTACGGTCCGGTGGCATGACGGCTGTGGTGGGACCGGTACGGGCGGCGCTG
>DATINN010000728.1:0-3754 GCA_035474175.1 Mycobacteriales bacterium
GATCGCGGACCGCGAACCGCAGCCCGGCCCGCGCCGCGGTGGCCAGCGACTCCCGGCCCGGGTCGGGCACCAGCCGCTCGGTGGTCCGGATCCGCAGCAGGCAGCCGGCCGAGACCAGGTAGCTGATCGCGTCGGCGAACAGCGCGGTGACCGCGCCGCCGAGGTGGGCCAGCAGGCCGGCGAACCCCGGACCGGCGACCTGGGCCGCGGACGCGCCACCCTGCAGCCGGGCATTGGCCTGGGCCAGCCTCGCCGGCTCGACCAGCGACGGAAGGAACACCTGGCCCGCGGTGGAGGAGAACACGTCCGCCACCCCGACCAGCAACGCCACCAGCAGCAACTGCCCGACGCTCAGGAAGCCGAGCCAGGCGGCGATCGGCGCCGACACCAGCAGCACCGCGCAGAGCAGGTCGCAGGCGATCAGGATCGGCCGCCGCGGCAGCCGGTCGACCAGCGCGCCGGCCGGGATGCCGACCAGCAGCCAGGGCAACCAGGTCGCGGCGGCCAGCAGGCTGACCTGGAACGTGCTGGCGTGCAGCGCGGTCACGGCGACCAGCGGGGCGGCGACCATGCTGGCGGTGGTGCCGAGCCGGCTGACCGTCTGGCCGACGAACAGCAGCCGGAAGTCGCGGGTCACGCCTGACCTCCCGGTCCGTGCGGGAACGCGTGCAGCTGGATCTGGACGGCCTCGGCCGCGGCGGTGGGCTCGACCCGGCGGTAGCGCTCGATCACCGCCGCCATCTCCGCGTTCAGCGCCTCCAGGCCGGCCGGGTCGAGCCGCAGCGTCCAGTCCGAGAAGTTGGCGGCCTCCTGCCAGTCCGGCAGCCACCGGTCGCCGTGCTCGATGAAGTCGGAGGCCCGGCGGAAGTGCTGCTCCAGCACGCTCTGCAGGTAGACCCCGAGGGTCCCGAGCAGCTCCGGCTGCTGGGCGAAGTCGGCCACGTCGAGCTGGGTGTAGCGGGTCCTGGCCCGCCACCAGCGGTCCCGCTTGGTGCCGCGCTCCGGGTCCTCCTCGATGAACCCGTGCTCGGCCAGCTGGCGCAGGTGCCAGCTGGTGGTGCCGGTGCTCTCCCCGAGCCGCTGGGCCAGCTGGGTCGCGGTCGCCGGGCCGTCGCTGCGCAGCGTGCCCAGCATGCGCACCCGCAGCGGGTGCGCGAGCGCCTTCAGCCCGCGGGCGTCGAGGCGGCGTACGGAGTCGTCCATGGGTCCCACCGTAGACCGCAGAGAGTTCTCTGCAAAGAGATCTCTGCGAAGAAGTGTCTGCGGTTGGCGTCGGCTAGGGTCCCGGCCGTGGCGGAGGAGCTGACCCGCGGCCGGCTGCTGGGTTACGGGGTGGGCTCCGTCGGCACCGGCATCTTCGGCGCGGTCCCGGGCCTGCTGCTGCTGTTCTTCCTCACCGACACGCTCGGGGTCGGGGCCGGCTGGGCCGGGCTGATCCTGCTCGTGCCCAAGGCCTGGGACGTGGTGCTCAACCCGCTGGTCGGGGCGCGGGCGGACCGGGCCGCCGCGGCCGGCGGGTCCCGGACGCGGTGGCTGCTGGCCGGGACGATCGGGCTGCCGGTGCTGTTCGCGGCCATGTTCGCGGTGCCGGTGTCGGGCCCGGTCGCCGGCGGGCTGTGGGTGGCGGTGGCGTTCCTGCTGGCCGCCACGGCGTACTCGTTCTACCAGGTCAACTACGTCGCGCTGCCGGCCGAGATGACCGACGACCGGCTGGCCCGGACCCGGATCGTGTCCTGGCGGATCGTCGCCCTGACCGTCGGCATCCTGCTGGCCGGCGGGCTGGCGCCGGGGCTGACCGACGCGGCCGGCGGCGGGCGGGCCGGGCACGCGGTGATGGGGCTGGTGCTCGGGCTGGTCCTGCTGGCCGCGATGCTGGCGGCCACGCTCGGCACCCGGTGGGTGCGGTCCCGGCCCGGCGCGCCGCTGGGCACGGCCGAGGCGTTCCGGCTGGCCCGGGGCAACCGGCCGTTCCTGCTGCTGCTCACCACGTACGTGCTGCAGTCGCTGGCGGTGTCGGTGATGCTGGCGGCCGCGCCCTACCTGGCCACGTACCGGCTGGACGACTACGACTGGACCTCGGTGCTGTTCGTGGCGCTGGTGGCCCCGTCGATCGTGGTCGTGCCGCTGTGGGTGCGGGCGGCCCGCCGGTGGGGCAAGGCCCGCTGCCTGCTGGTGGCCACGGCCGGCTACGCGGTCGTGACCGCGTCGCTGCTGCTGACCGCGGCGCCGGGCCGGGCCTGGCTGGTGGTCGGGCAGTGCGCGCTGCTCGGCTGCGGCTACGCGGCGATGCAGCTGCTGGCGTTCTCGCTGCTGCCGGACACGATCGCCGACGACGAGAGCCGGTCCGGGCAGCGGCAGGCGGGCGCGTTCACCGGGGTGTGGACGGCCGGCGAGACCCTGGGCGCGGCCGCCGGCCCCGCCCTCTACGCGGCGGTGCTGGCGCTGTCGTCGTTCGTCTCCGCGCCGGCGGACGAGCGGGTGGCCCAGCCGGCCTCGGCGGTGACGGGAGTCCTGGTGGGCATGACGGTGGTGCCGGCCCTGCTGCTGGCGGTGTCCCTCCCCCTGCTGGCGCGGGTCCGATGAGCGTGTTCGAGGAGCTGGCGGCGCTGCGCGGGCTCGACCTGCCGCTGACCGGCGGGACGACCTGGGCCTACATCTACGACTCCGGCTCGGACGAGATCCGCGAGGTCGGCGCCCGGGCGTACGCGGAGATGCTGGACGTGAACGGGCTCGACCCGACCGCGTTCCCGTCGGTGGTGGCGCTGGAGAACTCGGTCGTGGGCACCGCTTCCGCCCTGCTCGGTGGTGGGTCCGGGATGTTCACGTCCGGCGGGACCGAGTCGTGCCTGCTGGCGGTGCACGCCGCGCGCGAAGCCCGGTCCGATGTGGACGGTCCGGAGATCGTGCTGCCGGTGACGGCGCATCCGGCGTTCCACAAGGCGGCGCACTACTTCGGGCTGACGGTCGTGACGACGCCCGTGGACACGGACTTCCGGGCTTCGGTGGACGCCGTCGAGGCGGCGATCACCGACCGGACCGTGCTGGTGGTGGCGTCCGCGCCGTCGTACCCGACCGGGACGGTGGACCCGGTCCCGGCCATCGCCGCGGTCGCCGCCGAGCGCGGCGTGCTCTGCCACGTGGACGCCTGCATCGGCGGCTGGGTGCTGCCGTTCCTGCCTTCCGCGCCGCCGTTCGACCTGTCGGTGCCGGGGGTGACGTCGCTGTCGGTCGACCTGCACAAGTACGCGTACGCGCCCAAGGGCGCGTCGGTGCTGCTGTTCCGGGACCGGGCGCTGCGCCGGAGGGCCTGGTTCGCGTACGCGGGCTGGCCCGGCTACCCGGTCATCAACCCGACCGCGCAGAGCGCGAAGACGGCCGGGCCGCTGGCGGCGGCCTGGGCGGTGCTCAGGCACGTCGGCACCGACGGCTACCGGGACCTCGCGCTGGCCGCCCGGGACGCCCTGCTCCGGCTGGCCGCCGGGGTGTCCGCTGTGGACGGTCTGCGGGTGCTGGGCGTGCCGGACAGCACGCTGCTGGCGGTGGCCGGGGACGGCGTCGACGTGTTCGTCGTCGCCGACGAGCTGCGCGCCCGCGGCTTCTACGCCCAGGTCCAGCTGTCCCTCGGCGCCGTCCCGCCCACCCTGCACTTCTCCGCCCACGGCGTCTCCCCGTCCACAGTGGACGCCCTCCTGACCGCGCTGGCCGACGCCGTCGCCGCCGCCCGGGCGAGCGGACCGGCCGCCGCCGCCGACCT
>DATINN010000729.1:0-2507 GCA_035474175.1 Mycobacteriales bacterium
GAGTGCATGGAGGAGCGCCAGGTCACCGTCGACGGCACGACGTACGTGCTGGAGGCGCCGTTCATGGTCGTCGCCACGCAGAACCCGATCGAGATGGAGGGGACCTACCCGCTGCCGGAGGCGCAGCGGGACCGGTTCACCGCCCGCATCTCGATGGGCTACCCGGACACGGGGGCCGAGATGATCATGCTGGCCGAGCACGCCGGGCAGGACCCGCTCGACGCGCTGGCCCCGGTCTCCACCGCGACCGAGGTCCGGATGCTGATCGACGTGGTCCGCCGGGTGCACGTCTCCGACGCCGTCCGGCAATACGTGGTCGACCTGGTCAACGCCACCCGCCGCGCGCCCGACCTGCGCCTGGGCGCGTCCCCCCGGGCCGCGCTGCAGCTGCTGCGGGCGGCCAAGGCCCAGGCCGCGCTGTCCGGCCGCGACTACGTGCTGCCCGACGACGTGCAGCGGCTGGCCCAGCCCGTGCTGGCGCACCGGCTGCTGCTGACGGCCGAGGCCCAGATCGCCCGCCGCGGCACCGACGCCGTGGTCGAGTCCGTGCTGCGCTCGGTGCCGGTCCCCCGGCCCGCGGACGCGCCGCCGGTCGGCCGGCGGGTCTGAGCCGGTGCGCGCGGCCCTGTCCGGACTGACCACCCGGGGCCGGTGCCTGCTGGCCGCGGGGATCGCGGCGGCGCTGTGCGGGTTCGCGCTGGGCGAGCGCGACCTGCTGCGGGTGGCGATCTTCCTCGTCGCGCTGCCGCTGGTGGCCGCGGCGGTGGTGGCGCGGACCCGGTTCCGGCTGTCCTGCGCCCGCGACCTGGCCCCGGCCCGGGTGCCGGCCGGGCAGCCGGCCACGGCCCGGCTGGTGCTGGAAAACGTGTCGTTCCTGCCCACCGGGCTGCTGCTGCTCGAGGACGAGGTGCCGTACACGCTGGGTGGGCGGCCCCGCTTCACGGTCGACCGGATCGGTCCGGGGCAGCACCGCACCGTGCACTACCCGATCCGCTCCGACGCCCGCGGCCGCTACCGGATCGGCCCGCTGCGGCTGCGGCTGGCCGACCCGTTCGGGCTGGTCGAGCTGACCCGCTCGTTCACCGCCGTGGACACGCTGACCGTGGTGCCGGCCGTGCACCCGCTGCCGCCGGTGCGCCTGGGCGGGGCCTGGGAGTCCGGCGGCGAGAGCGTCAGCCGGTCGGTGGCCATCCGGGGCGACGACGACGCCGCCACCCGCGAATACAACACCGGCGACGACCTGCGGAAGGTGCACTGGCGCTCCACCGCCCGGGTCGGCAAGCTCATGGTCCGGCGCGAGGAGCGGCCCTGGCAGGCCCGCACCACGCTGCTGCTGGACACCCGGGCCGACGCGCACCGCGGCGAGGGCCCGGGCTCCAGCTTCGAGTGGGCCATCTCGGCCGCGGCCAGCGTCGGCGTGCACGCCGCCCGCCGGGGCTACTCGCTGCGCCTGATCACCGACGCCGGCCCGGCCGCGGGCGGGGCCGAGCTGTCCGACGAGGGCGTCCTGCTCGACCACCTGGCCGAGGTGCAGCACTCGCACAACCGCGGGCTGGACGCGGCCGCCGCCCCGCTGCGCGGCGCCGAGGGGCTGGGCACGCTGATCGCGGTCTGCGGCATCCTCGACGCCGACCAGGCGGCGCTGCTGGCCTCGACCCGCTCGCCCAACGAGATCTCGGTCGCGATCCTGCTCGACGCCAACAGCTGGCTCGGGCTGTCGCCGCGGGCCCAGGCCGACTCCGAGGCCGCGTACGACGCCTCGGTCGAGGTGCTGACGCGGGCCGGCTGGCGGGTGCTGCGGGCCCGGCACGGCGACCGGCTGCCGGCGCTGTGGCCGACCGCCGGGCAGCGGCCGGGCGGGGGCGGGCCGCTGGTGAGCACGACGGTCGAGGGGAGCGCGGCGCGGTGAGGACGAGCACCAGGATGACGCTGGCGGCCGGGGCCGCGGTCGCGCTCGGCGCGGCACCGCTGGGCGCGGTCTTCGAGGACTGGCGCTGGCTCTGGTACGGCTGGGCCGCGGTGGCCGCGGTCGTCGGCGCCCACCTGCTGGGCCGCTACCTGCGGCTGCCCGCGGCGCTGGTGCCGGTCATGGGGCTGGCCGGGCTGCTGCTCTACCTGACCGCGGTGTTCGGCACGGAGGGCGCGCTGCTCGGCCTGATCCCGACCCCGGACAGCCTGGCCCTGCTGCGGTCCGGCCTCGACGAGGGCTTCCAGAACGTCAACGACTTCGCCACCCCGGTGCCGACGACCACGGCGCTGGTGCTGCTCACCGCGGGCGCGCTCGGGCTGACCGCGGTCGTGGTCGACGTGATCGCGGTGACGCTGCGGCGGCCGGCCGCGTCCGGGCTGGCCCTGCTCGCGCTCTACGCGGTGCCGGTCGCGGTCGTGCTCGGCGGGGTGCCGTGGGTGCTGTTCGCGATCTCCGCCGTCGGCTACCTGATGCTGCTGCTGGTCGAGGGCCGGGACCGGCTGCTGCACTGGGGCCGCCCGGTCACACCCGCCGACCG
>DATINN010000730.1:0-4900 GCA_035474175.1 Mycobacteriales bacterium
TACTGGACGAACTCGGGGATCCGCTCGTTGGGGTAGGTCATGTCGGCGTCGGTCCAGACGACGATCTTCCCGTACGCCTCGCCGGTGCCGATCCGGCGCGCGGTGCCCGACCCGCCGTTGCGGCGGAACGGCATGAGCCGCATGTTGGGGAAGCGCGGCAGCGCCTCCTGCAGCACCGCCAGCGTGTTGTCCGTGGACTTGTCGTCGATGACGAGCAGCTCGTAGGTGAAGCCGCTCTGGTCCATCGCCACGGTGATGCGCTCGATCTCCGCCATCACGTGTTCCTGCTCGTTGTAGCAGGGCAGGACGACGGTGACGTCGAGGGTGTCCGGGCCGCCGCGCCGCGGTCCGAGGGTCTCGCTCGGGTGCTGGTGGGGCGGGGCCGGCTTGTCGAGCGGCTGGGCGATGCTCACGGCGGAGCATCGTACCCTCCGTGGCCCGGGAGGCCGGACCGCGGAGCCTGGCGGGCGTCGTCAGGGGCCGCGATGTACTTTCGCAGGGTGACCGTCCCGCTCTCCGCGCTGCCTGCCGTGCAGGAGGAGCTCGAGCTGGTCGACGCCGAGGTGCACCGGCTGGCCGTCGGCTCCGCGGTGCCCGGCATGGACGTCGCCGTCCGCCAGCTGCTGGCCACCGGCGGCAAGCGGATGCGCTCGGTGCTGCTGCTGCTCACCCACCGCACCTTCGGCGGCGTCCCGGACGGGACGGAGATCACCGCCGCGGCCTCGGTCGAGATGGTGCACGCGGGCTCGCTGGCCCACGACGACCTGATGGACGCGGCCACCGAGCGGCGCGGGGTGCGCACGGTCAACGCCGACTACGGCACCAGCATGGCCGTCATGGTCGGTGACCGGCTGCTGGCCCGGGCCGGCCAGGCCGCCCTGTCGGTCTCCCCGCAGGTCGCCGCCGAGCTGATCCAGTCCCTGGTCGAGCTCATCGAGGGCCAGGTCATGGAGATGCACGACGCGTACGACCTGGGTCGCACCGAGGAGCGCGCGCTGCGCTCGATCGCGCTGAAGACCGGCACGCTGTTCCGGTCCGGCTGCGTGATCGGGGCCCTGACGGCCGGCGTGAGCGGTGCCGAGGTCGAGCTGGCCCGGCGCTACGGCGACCGCTTCGGGGCCGCCTTCCAGGTCCTGGACGACCTGCTCGACCTGGTCTCCACGCCCGAGCTGCTGGGCAAGCCGGTCGGCAACGACCTGCGCCAGGGGACGTACACGGTGCCGCTGCTGCGGGCGCTGCGCAAGCCCGAGCTGGCCTGGATCGCCGACGTGCTCGGGCCCGGGATCGCCGACGCCGACGTGGAGAAGGTGCTGGCCGCGCTCAAGCAGGGGTCGTTCATCGACGACACGCTCGCGGACGTGCGGGCGCTCGCGACCGCGGCCGCCGACGTCTTCGACGAGCCGGCCGCGGCCGGGCGGGACTGGTCGGTGCTGCAGAAGCTGCCGCTGGAATACGTCAGCTGGGCGGAGACGCTGATCTCCCGCTGACCGTCACAGCCGGGCCTGGACGGCCTGCGCGACCCGATGGGGGTCCAGGCGCACCGGGTTGGGGGCGGTCAGGCCGGACCGGGCGAACTCGCCGATCGTGGCCGGACCCAGCCCGTACGCGCCGAGGCGGTCGGACCAGCCGGCCCGGGCGACCAGCGCGGCCAGCGTCCGCGCGGCGGCGTCCGGGCCGCCGCCGAGCAGCCCGCAGACCGTGCGCAGCCGCTCGGCCGCGAACCCGGGCCCGCGCTCGTCCGCGCACCCGTCCCCCAGGTGCCGGCAGTTGTACGGCAGCAGCCAGCTCAGCGTGAGCAGGCAGGCCAGCCCGCGCGGGACCTGGCGGTGGGTGGTCAGCCAGCCCGCGTACGCCGGGACGGCGCCGGTGCGGGTGGTGTCCAGGGCCCGGCCGGCCCGGGTGGCCGCGGCCACCAGCCGGTTGCGGTCCTTGGCCGACGGCGCGTCCAGGCCGCCGCGCAGCACGTCGACCAGGTCGCCGGCCGCCTGCCAGGACAGCGCCCGGGAGGCCGGCGTGGAGCGGGTGCTCCAGAGCGACTCCAGCGCGTGCGCGAGGGCGTCGAAGGCGGCCGGGTAGGTCACCGCGGGCGGGCAGGAGTCGGTCAGCCGCGGGTCCACGATGGCCACGTCGGCCAGCAGCGCGGGGGAGTCGAGCGGGCGCCGGCCGGGGATCGCCACGAACCGGGTCATCTCGGCGCCGCTGCCGGCGGTGGTCGGCAGCAGCACCAGCCGGGCCGGCCGCTTGCGCAGCTTCGGGTGCTTGCGGGTCGAGTCCGGGTCGGCCAGCAGCCGGCCCAGCTTGGCCGTGTCCAGGACCGAGCCGCCGCCGAGGCCGACGACGACGTCGGGCCGGGTCCGCTCGACCAGCCGGACCAGCTCGGCCACCTGGACCCAGGCCGGGTTCGAGCGCACCGCGTCATACCAGGTGACGGCGGCGTCGCCGAGCAGGCCGAGCGCGGCCGAGGACTGCACGGCCCGGCGGCTGCCGACGAGGAGCACCCGCTGCGGTCGCCACCAGGACAGCACCTCGGGCAGCCGGGCGATCGAGCCGGGACCGGCCACCAGCAGCGGGCGACCCGCGTCGGGCGTGCGTCTGTGCGGGGCCGTCTGTTCCACCGACGGTGAGGATAGGCTGCTTCTCCATGCTCCGGGCGGATGTGGTCGATTGCCTCGCCTGCCCGTACTGCGGGCTGGGTCTGTCCATTGTGGACAGATCGGTGCGGTGCGGGGCCGGGCACTCCTTCGACGTGGCCCGGCAGGGGTACGTGAGCCTGCTCCCGGCCGGCGGGCGGGCCCCGGCCGGCGACGACGCCGCCATGGTCGCGGCCCGGGCCGGCTTCCTCGCCGCCGGCCACTACGCCCCCCTGACCGCCGCCCTGGTCGCCCTCGGGCTGGACGGGGTGGTGCTGGACGTGGGGGCGGGGACGGGGCAGCACCTGGCCGCCGTGCTCGACCCGGCTCCGGGCGCGGTCGGGATCGCGCTGGACGCGTCCCGGTACGCGGCCCGGCGCGCCGCCGGCGTCCACCCCCGGGTCGGCGCGGTCGTCGCCGACGCCTGGGCCGGGCTGCCGGTGCGCACCGGCGCGATCGACGCGGTGCTCGACGTGTTCTCGCCCCGCAACGGGCCCGAGACGGCGCGGGTGCTGCGTCCCGGCGGCCTGCTGGTCGTGGTCACGCCCGGGCCGGACCACCTGACCGGGCTGGTCGACGTGCTCGGCGGCCTGGCCGTCGACGCGGCCAAGGACACCCGCCTGGCCGCCGCCCTGGAGCCGCACCTGCACCTCGTGGACCGCACCGAGCACCGCTGGGACCTGGCCCTGCCGCACCCCGACGCCGTGCACGCCGTCGCGATGGGCCCCTCGGCCCGGCACCTGACCGACCTGGGGTCGGCGGTCGCGGCCCTGCCCGACCCGGTCCGGGCCACCGCCTCGATCGTGGTGACCCGCTACCGCCGGCCGGTCACAGGGTGAGGCCGGCGACCACGTCGGAGGCGGCGAGGGAGGCGCGGCCGTGCGCGGCCAGCTCGGTCTCCAGGCCGTAGAGCCCGTTGGCCAGCCGCTCGACGTTGCCCCACTCCCAGATCGCGACCGGGTCGGTGCCGGTGCGCGCGGCCAGCCAGTGGGCCCGGTCGCGCGGGTCGCCCCGGATCAGCTCCTCCGGGTCCTCGCGCATGAGCACGCCCAGGTCGCCCTCGGGCTCGCCCAGCACCCCGTCCGGGTCGACCAGCTTCCAGTCGCCGGGCCCGGCCCGCAGGGTGTTCCACTGGTGCACGTCGCCGTGCAGCAGGACCGCCCGCTCGTCGTCGTGGGCGGCGGCCCGCCGCTCGGCCGCGGCCAGCGCCTGGGCCACCGCGGCCTCCGAGCAGGGCCGGCCGAGCCGGTCCCAGGCGCCCTCGACATACCGGATCAGGCTGCGGGCCTTCTCCGCGCCCGTACGCAGGCCGGAGCCCGGCGCCGGGCGCCACAGCCGCATCGCGACCCGGCAGAGGATCTCGTGCCGCTCCTCGATCGGCAGCCCCAGCCGGTACATCGACGGGCCCAGCCGCTCCAGCAGCATCGCGCCGCTGTCCTCGTCGTGGCGCAGCAGGCGGACGCAGCCGTCGCCGCCGGCCAGCCGGAGCACGGTCAGCTCCTCGCCGCTGTGCCGGCCGTGGCCGCGCCGGATCAGCAGCTTGAGCACGGCCGGGCTGCCGTCGGCCAGCGTCGCGGCGGCCACGTAAGCCTCGGTGGCGTCCGGGTACGGCTCGCCGACGGTGAGGTCCCACTCCCGCTCCAGCCGGTCGACCAGCTCGGGCAGCTCGGCCAGCCAGTCGTCGGCGCCGTTGGCCCGGGCCGTGCTGCGGACCACGTCCGGGACCACCACCGTCGCCACGGTCCCATCCCACCGCACCCGTCCACCGCTTTAGCCCCGGCGCTCTGGCCCCGGCGCTTTGGGGCGGGCGCTTTGGGCGCGGCGCTTTGGGGCGGGCGCTTTGGGCGCGGCGCTTTGGGCCCGGCGCTTTGGGCCAGCGCTTCAGGTCAGGCGCAGGCTGCGTTGCCGGCCGAGGATCCGGTAGCCGAGCTTGTCCGCCACCCGCAGGGACGCCGGCACCCGGGCCCGCCACTGCGGCAGCAGGCCGTCGGCCAGGGCGGCGGCGGTGGCGACGGCGGCGACCCGGGTGGCGTGCCCGCGGCCGCGGTGGGCGGGGTCGGTGAGCACGCAGAGGTGGGCCGTCCGGGCCGGCCACCGGTCGTACCCGGCGGCGGCCACGACCGACCCGCCGGACCGGATCACCGCGGCCCGGGGCAGGCCGGCCAGCCCGCTCTCGCCGGCCTCGGCCGGATCGGCCGCGGCCAGCAGCGCGGCCAGCTCCTCCGGGCCGGCCCACTCGACGCCGGGCGCGGGCCGGTCCGGGTCGTCCG
>DATINN010000731.1:0-4671 GCA_035474175.1 Mycobacteriales bacterium
GCGCTCGGCGTACTCCCGGGGTGCGTGCAGCGTGTCGAAGGCGAACTGGGAGACCGCCGCCGGCACCGTCACCCGGTCGAAGGGTGCGACCGTCTCGCGTTCCGCGTACGGGCCGAAGGACGAGCCGATCGTGTTGGTGACCCAGTAGAGCGTGACGTGGGTGAGCACCTCGTCCCGGCTGAACGGGAAGCCGTCGCTCCAGGCCCGCAGCTTCTCCACGATCCAGCCGGCCAGCCCGGCCGGCGAGTCGGTCAGCCCGTAGGCGGCGGTGAGCTGCCGGGTCGCCTGCAGCTGCAGGTACGCGCCGTCGGTGCGGGCCCACGCGGCCGCGGCCGCCAGGTAGTCGCGCTCCGGCCCGGACAGCGTCGTCGGGTCGAGCCCGGTCAGGTGCCACAGCGCCAGGTCGGTGAGGTGCAGGCCGGCCACCCGGTCCGGGTGCGCGCCGGCCAGCGCCTCGGCGGTGCCGTTGCCGATGTCGCCGCCGGAGACGGCGTACCGGTCGTAGCCCAGGGACTCCATCAGCGTCGCCATCCGTGCCGCCATCGCCGACCGGGTCACCTGCCCGGGCTCCGCCGGCGGATCCGAGAAGCCGTAACCGGGCAGCGACGGGACCACGACCGGGCGGCCGGCCAGCAGCGGCAGCACCTTCTCGTAGCGCAGGAACGAGTCCGGCCACCCGTGCAGGAGCAGCACCGGCAGCCCCTCGCCCGCCTGGTGCACGAAGTGCAGCCCGTCCGCCCTGAACTGGGGCAGCTCGTTCATCCGGGCCTCCTGCGCCCGCCAGTCGAACCCGTCGGCCCAGTACGCCACCAGGTCGCGCAGGTAGGCCGGATCGGTCCCGCGGTCCCAGCCGACGCCCTTGATCTCGGCCGGCCACCGGGTGCGCAGCAGCCGGTCGCGCAGGTCGTCGAGGACCGCGTCGGGGACGTCGATCCGGAAGGGCTCCATGGCCGGCACTATGCCCGAGCCGTCCGACAATTCCGGTGTCACGGGTGCGCCGAGAACACCTCCTGGGAGATCACCGGCCGCAGCCGCCGCTCGTTCTGCCCGTACGAGGCGAACGCGCGGTGCAGGTCGCCGGTGAGCACGTTGCCGAGCTGCCCCAGCACCATGGCCTGGTCCAGCGCCAGGTACGTCGGCGCGACCGTGCCGGAGCGGACCGCGACCGCGTCGTAGAAGCCGCCGTCGCCGTACACGTCGAAGTGCGCGCGCAGCGCCGCGAGGTTGGCCAGCGCCGCCGACCGCGCGTACGGCAGGGACAGGAAGACCGCGTGCGGCGTCACCACCCCGTCCCCGTACGTGGGGTCGGGGTTGGTGGCCGGGCGGCAGTCGCCGAAGCCGCGGTCGAGGTTGGTCGACTCCTCGTCGGAGTAGTAGCCCTCCGGGTTCATCCCGATCGCGTCCACGCCGAACTCGCGGTAGCCGCCGGCCGGGTTGCTCGACGGCGAGAAGCCCCAGTAGCCGTAGCCGGCCTCGGCCCGCCCGTGCTCGATCTGGGCCCGGACGGTCAGCGGGTGGTTGACCGCCCAGCTGCGCGGACCCCAGGCCGCCTCCGGCACGAAGAGGTCCGGCATCAGCGACTCGAACATGTCGCCGCCCCAGCTCGGCACCAGCTGCATGCCGCGGTAGCGGTACGCGCCCTCGAAGACCGGGATCCCGAGGTAGGTGCGGGTCACGCCGACCGGCTGCTGCTCCTGGAAGGAGAAGTCGCAGGTCGCGGGGAAGGTGCGGTTGGTGGCGAAGTAGGCCTTGGCCGGGATCTGCCCGCGGGCGATGCCGACGTAGAGCGCGATCCGGGCCTCGGTGATCGCGGTGTCGTAGGAGTTGCAGGTGTACCAGACGTCCGGGCCGCGCTGCCGGTAGTTGTCCACCACCGTGCAGCCACCGGGGTCGGCGTCCCAGAACCCGCCCCGGTTGTAGCCGGCGTCGATCCCGGGCCGGGCCGGGGCCGGGTTGTAGAAGAAGCCGAAGTCCATCGGCCGCAGCAGCGCGTCGGCCTGCCGCTGCAGGCGCGGCTCGGCCCGGGCCACCACCATCAGCGCGGTCGCCATCCAGCCGTTGTCCACCGTGGACAGGAACGGGTGCACCACGCTGCCGTCCACCGGCCAGACCGTGAGCTTGGCCCCGGTGCTGGGCGAATACCAGTTGTAGAACATGCCGCTGGGCCCGTGCCGCTCCAGCGTGGACAGCGTGTGCAGGGTCGTGCTCAGCCGCCGGTAGGCCTCGGCCCGGCCGATCACGCCGGTGTCCCGGGCGACCACGGTCGACCACAGGTAGCCGCCGATGTTCGTCGGGCTGGTGAAGCCGGAGCGGACCGGTGCGGTGACCGGGCCGGTCATGTTGTCCGCCGGCAGCCCGGTGGCCGGGTCGGTCATCGCGACCATCGATTTCCAGGTGTCGCGGGCATAGCCGAGCAGCGCCTGCCGGTCGCCGGGCTTCGCTGCCTGGGCCGGCGCGGCCGTCCCGGCCAGCAGCGGGACGAGCAGCAGGGCCAGGAGGAGCACGATGCGCATCCGCCGGTGCACGCTCATGCCGTCACCTTCCACCCGCCCGCCGATCCGGACAAGGGGACCCGGACGGCCGGTCAGGTGCCGCCCGCGTACAGGACGGCGCCGGTGAGCAGCAGGCGGAAGTCGGGATCGGCGTAGAGCGCGGCGGGGTGGCCGAGGCCGACGTAGAACGACCGGCCCGACCCGATCGAGCGGCACCAGATGATCGGGTGGTCGGCGCCCATCGTCCCGCCGGTGTACGTCGACTCGTCCAGGCTGGCCAGCACCCGCGCGTCGGGGCGCGTCCGGAAGTCGTACGGCTCGTCGGTGATGCGCCACGTCTTCGGGATGTTCGCCGTGGCCGGATGCCCGGCGTCCTCCACCCGTACGGTGACCGGCTGGACCTTCGGGTGCGTGGCGAAGCGGGCACCGACGAGGGTCCCGTAGAACGGCCAGTCGTATTCGGTGTCGGACGCGGAGTGCACGCCGACCCAGCCGCCGCCGCCCTCCACGTACGCCTGCAGCGCGTCCTGCTGGTCGGCGTCGAGGACGTCGCCGGTGGTGGACAGGAACACGACGACCTTGAAGCGGGCCAGCCCGTCCGCGCTGAACACGGCCGGGTCGTCGGTCGCGGTCACGGTGAAGCCGTTGGTGTCACCGATCGCGCGGAACGCGGCGATGCCGGCCGGGATCGAGTCGTGCCGGAAGCCGACCGTCCTGGTGAAGACCAGCACGCCGTAGCGCTCGTCCTCGGTCGGGGCCCCCGAGCAGGACAGCACCCCCAGGCATAGCAGCAGCACCGCCGCGACCGTTCGCATGCCTCAATCCTGGCTCACCGCGGCGCCCGAGGGAATTCCGGCGCACTCGTCCTGCGCTGCCGAGTCGTGAGCACCGAAGCCCGGGCCCCGGTCGTCGTCACCCCGCGCCGGCGCGGCCCGCACCTGGCCTGGATCGTCGCCGCGGTCACCTTCCTGACCCTGCTCGGCGCGTCCGGCTTCCGGTCCACGCCCGGGGTGCTGATCGTCCCGCTGCAGGACGAGTTCGGCTGGAGCCGGACCGTCATCTCGGCCGCCGTGTCGGTGAACCTGGTGCTGTTCGGGCTGGCCGGGCCGTTCGCGGCGGCCGCGATGAACCGGTTCGGCATCCGCCGGGTCGTGCTGACGGCGCTGGCCCTGGTCGGCACCGGCTCGCTGCTGACCGTGTGGATGACCGCGTCCTGGCAGCTGGTGCTGCTGTGGGGGGTGGTGGTCGGGCTCGGCACCGGCGCGATGGCCGGCGTGCTGGCCGCGACCGTGGCCACCCGGTGGTTCGTGCAGCGGCGCGGGCTGGTCGTCGGCGCGCTCACCGCGGCCGGCGCCACCGGCCAGCTGATCTTCCTGCCGCTGCTGGCGGCGCTGGCCGAGGGGCCGGGCTGGCGCTGGTCGGCGGCCGCGGTCACCGTCGGCACGCTGCTGGTGATGCCGCTGGTGCTGATCTTCCTGCGCGACTCGCCCGCGGCCGCGGGCCTCCGGCCGTACGGGGCGCCCGAGGACACCCCGATCGTGCCGCCGGTCCCGCCGGCCAACCCGGTCGGGACCGCGCTGCGGGTGCTCCGGGAGGCGTCCCGCACCGGCGCGTTCTGGCTGCTGGCGGGCTCGTTCGCGATCTGCGGGGCGACCACCAACGGGCTGATCGGCACCCACCTCATCCCGGCCGCGCACGACCACGGGCTGTCCGAGACGACCGCGGCCGGGCTGCTGGCGCTGGTCGGCCTCTTCGACATCGCCGGGACGCTCGGCTCGGGCTGGCTCACCGACCGGATGGACCCGCGCCGGCTGCTGCTCTGGTACTACGGGCTGCGCGGGGTGTCGCTGCTGGTGCTGGCGCCCGCCCTGGCCGACGGTGGTCCCGGCCTGGTCGGCTTCGTCGTCGTGTACGGGCTGGACTGGGTGGCGACGGTGCCGCCGACGGTCGCGCTCTGCCACGAGGTGTTCGGGCGGGAGAAGGGCACCGTCGTCTTCGGCTGGGTCTTCGCGTCGCACCAGCTCGGCGCGGCGGCGGCGGCCTCGGCGGCCGGCTTCCTGCGCACCCAGCTCGGCGACTACCTCGTCGCCTTCCTCAGCGCTGCCGCCCTGTGCGCCGTCGCCGCCCTCATCACCCAAGGCATCCGCCGCCCGGCCGTCGTCCCCGCCTGACCCGCACC
>DATINN010000732.1:0-2659 GCA_035474175.1 Mycobacteriales bacterium
TTCCTGACCGCGGTCTCGTGGGTGACGTTGACCAGAATCCGCTGCCGGATCATGTCGTTCAACGTCTCGAACGCCAGGTACGGGTTGATCGCGCCGGCGCCGTAGCCGAGCAGCAGCGCGGCGTGGTGGACCTCGCGGCAGTCGCCGGTCTCGATGACCAGGCCGACCCGGGTCCGCAGCCGCCGGCGCACCAGGTGGTGGTGCACGGCCGAGGTGAGCAGCAGCGACGGGATCGGCGCGTGCGCGGCGTCGCCGCCGCGGTCGGTCAGCACCACGATCCGGGTGCCGGCGTCGATGGCCGCGACGACCTCGGCCCGGACCCGGTCCAGCGCCGCCCGCAGCGCCTCGCCGCCGCCGTCCACCTCGTACCGGCCGGGGATGACGGTGGCGGCGAAGCCGGGCAGGTCGCCGTCGTCGTCGATGTGGATCAGCTTGGCCAGCTCGTCGTTGTCGAGCACCGGGTAGGGCAGCTGGACCTTGCGGCAGGCGGACGGGATCTCCGAGAGCAGGTTGGCGTCCGGGCCGACGGTGGAGGCCAGCGAGGTCACCAGCTCCTCCCGGATCGCGTCCAGCGGCGGGTTGGTGACCTGGGCGAAGAGCTGGCTGAAGTAGTCGAAGAGCAGTCGCGGGCGCTGGCTCAGCACCGCGACCGGGGTGTCGGTGCCCATCGAGCCGGTCGGCTCGGCCCCGGTCGCGGCCATCGGCTCCAGCAGGACCCGCAGCTCCTCCTCGGTGTAGCCGAAGACCTGCTGGCGGCGCAGCACGTCCTCGTGCGGCGGCAGGACGCGCCGGCGGGCCGGCAGGTCGGCCAGCCGGAGCAGGCCGGCGTGGACCCAGTCCTGGTACGGCCTGGCCGCGGCCAGCTCGTCCTTGATCTCGTCGTCCTGCACGATCCGGCCGGCGGCCGTGTCGACCAGGAACATCCGGCCCGGCTGGAGCCGGCCCTTCTGCACCACGGTGGCCGGGTCGATGTCCAGCACACCGGCCTCGCTGGCCAGCACGACCAGGTCGTCGGCGGTGTGCCACCAGCGGGCCGGGCGCAGGCCGTTGCGGTCGAGCACGGCGCCGATCACGGTGCCGTCGGTGAACGCGACGCCGGCCGGGCCGTCCCAGGGCTCCATCAGGCTGGCGTGGTACTCGTAGAAGGCCCGGCGGGCCGGGTCCATCTCGGTGTTGTTCTCCCACGCCTCCGGGATCATCATCAGCACCGCGTGCGGCAGGCTGCGGCCGGCCAGGTGCAGCAGCTCCAGCACCTCGTCGAAGGACGCCGAGTCGGACGCGCCCTCCGTGCAGATCGGCAGCAGCCGGGCCAGGTCGCCGCCGGGCTCGCCGTCGGCGCCGAAGGCCCCGGTCTCCAGCAGCGCCTCGCGGGCGCGCATCCAGTTGCGGTTGCCCTTGATCGTGTTGATCTCGCCGTTGTGCGCGATGTAGCGGAACGGGTGGGCCAGCGGCCAGGACGGGAACGTGTTGGTGCTGAACCGGCTGTGCACCACCGCCAGCGCGGTCTCGGTCCGCTCGTCCCGCAGGTCGGGGAAGAACGGGCCGAGCTGGTCGGTGGTGAGCATGCCCTTGTAGACGATCGTGCGGGCGGACAGGCTGGGCAGGTAGACGGCGCAGTCCTCGTCCCGGGTGCGCTGCTCCAGCCGCTTGCGCAGGCAGAACGCGCGCCGCTCCAGGTCCAGGGCGTCGGCCGTCGGGCCGTCGGCGGCCAGGAAGACCTGCCGGAACCGCGGCATCACCGACAGCGCGGTCGGGCCCAGGCCGGCGGTGTCGGTCGGCACGTCCCGCCAGCCCAGCAGGACCAGCCGCTCCTGCGCGGCCAGCTCGGCCACGATCCGGTCGACCGCGCCGCCGTCGTCGGCGGGGGCGAAGACCAGGCCGGTGACGTACTCCCCGGCCGGGGGCAGGTCGAGGCCCGCGACCGCGCGCAGCAGCCGGTCCGGCACCTGCATGAGCAGGCCGGAGCCGTCGCCCGAGCTGGGCTCGGCCCCGGCCGCGCCGCGGTGCCGCAGGTTGTGCAACGCGGTCAGGGCGTGGGTGATGATGCCGTGCGAGCGGCGGCCCTTGAGGTCGACCACCAGGGCCAGGCCGCAGGCGTCCCGCTCGGACTCCGGGTCGTACAGGCCGTGGGCGGCCGGAAGCGCGGAGAAGGGCAACACGGGCTGCTCCCGTCAACTGCGGAACTCGGCAGGGACGGCGTCGGCCCAAGGGTCTACCAAGTCTACCGAGCCGGCGCCTGGGCGCCAGCTCGGTGTGACAAGGGCATTACGGAAGTGACGCCCACCTCACCGACGCGCACCACACCGAATCAGCACCGCCCGATAGGCGCCACGGCGCGCCGGGTCAGCGCTGATGGCTCGGCGCGCCGGCTGGTCGGCGCGCCGGCCCAGCGCGGCGGGTCAGCGGCGGCGGCGGAGGACCGCGAAGAGGATCGCGAGTACGGCGGCCGCGGCGGCGACCGGGATAAGGCGCTTGGCGACGGCCCCGCCGGCGGCGTCGAAGAGGTCGATCGGCTCCGCCTCCGGGCGCGGCGCGGTCCGCACCGCCGACGGCGTGGCGGCCGGCGCGGCGGCCGGCTCCCCACCGGCGGCCCGATCGATGCCGACCGACTCGGTGCCGGCCGCTCCGGCCGCTTCCGTCCCGGCCGACTCCGTCCCGG
>DATINN010000733.1:0-6001 GCA_035474175.1 Mycobacteriales bacterium
GCGGGCGTGCTGCCGGCCGGCTTCCCGCTGCCGCCCGGCGCGAAGGCCGGCCCGGTCTCCGTGCAGGGTGGCGGGATCGCCTCCACGCTGACCGTGCCGGACGGCAAGCAGGCGTACGACTACTGGACCCGGCAGCTGCCCGCGGCCGGCTATGCGGTGAGCAAGGCCGAGATGGTCGGCGGGATCGGCGAGATCAGCTTCAGCGGCACCGGGTGCGCGGCCGGCAGCCAGCTCGGGATCAGCGGGCCGACCGTCGCCTTCGAGTGCAAGCGGGGCTAGAGGCAGACCACCAGGTCCGCGGCGGCGCGGCCGGCGGCGATCAGGCGCGCGTTCGGCTCGTCCACGGCGGCGACCCAGGCCCGGGCCGCCGCCGGCTCCTTGCCGAACGCGACGTGCCGCGCGACCAGCCGCTCCAGCCGGAGGTCCTCGGCCACCTCGACGTACCAGACCTCGGTCAGGGCGCGGCGGACCGACGGCCAGGGCTCGGTGTCCAGCAGCAGGTAGTTGCCCTCGGTGACGACCAGCCGGACGGACGGGTCGACGGCGATGCTGCCGGCGAGCGGCTGCTCCAGGGTGCGCTCGAAGTCCGGCGCGTACACGGGGTGGTCGGTCTCGGCGGCCAGCCGGCGCAGCAGGGCCAGATAGCCCCAGCCGTCGAAGGTCGCCGGCGCGCCCTTGGCCGCGCGCAGGCCGAGCCGGTCCAGGGCCGCGTCGGCGAGGTGGAACCCGTCCATCGGCACCCAGGCCGCGCCCGGGCCGAGCGCCTCGACCAGCCGCGCCGCCAGCGTCGACTTGCCGGCCCCGGGCGCCCCCGCGATCCCCAGCACCGCCCGCCCCGGGCCGTCCATCAACCCGCCCGCCCGCCGCACCAGCGCCTCGAACCCCGCAGTCCCGTCCACACCGGCATGCTCCCGCACCCCGGGCAGCCCGGCCGGACCGCCCGAGGCGGGACCCGGGCCGCACCAGCGGCCTCTCCCCGGCGCTGCGGCCCGGGAGATCAGCGCCAGGCGCGGCGGCCGAGGCCGAACCAGAGGAAGAGCACGAACGGGAACACCGGGAAGCGCAGCACCGCACTGGCCACGATCGCCAGCACCAGCAGCACCGGGAACACCGGCACCCCCGCCAGCGCCGGCCGCCTGGTGACCCGGTCGCGGGCGGCCCGCCCCTCGGCCCAGGCCCGCGCCGGCAGCGGCCGGAACGGCGCCGGCTCCGGCAGGTCGCCGAACAGCCCCTGCAGGTCGACCCGGGTCCGGGACGCGTACGCGGCCTGCACCCGGGTGTCGTACTCGTCCTGGTCGAGGCGCCCGGCGGCGAAGTGCTCGCCCAGCGCCGACACCGCCTGCTGCCGCTCGGCGTCGCCGACCCGGAGCAGCTCCGAGGGCACCGGGTCGGGAAGGGCCGGAAGGGGGTCGCTCATCGCGCGGCTCCGGATGTAACGAGGTAATCGGACACCTGGTCCAACGAGCCGATCATGGAGCCTGTGCCCGCGCCGCGTACGTCATCGGACGTATCTCGCCACCGCGCTGAGCCGTAGCAGCCGAGCCGTGGGGACGGACCAGCCGAGCCGCGGAGCCGAGCCGAGCCGGGCCGGGCAGCAGCAGCAGCAGCGGAGACGCCGACCGCCAGGCGGTCCCGCCTACGGCGCCGAGCAGTAGAGGAAGATCTGCCGCTCCGCCGGCATCTCCGCCGACGCCGGCTCGAACTCCTCCACGTCGACCTCGAGCACGTGCAGCCCCTCGGCCCGGATGGCCGCCTCCAGGTCGGCCTGCGGGTAGGCCGTGACCGACAGCTCCTGCCCCAGGAACGGCAGCGGCGCGTAGTCGAGGTCGCCCTCCACCATCCCGATCGCGACCACGCCGCCCGGGTTGAGCACGGCCCGGATCCGGCGCAGCACCCGCGGGATGTCCTCCCGCCGCACCATCAGCAGCGAGAAGAACGCGCACACGGCGTCGAACCGGCCGAGCGTGCCGTCCAGCTCCATCAGGTCCATCGCGACGAACCGGCCGGTCGGCACGTTGCGCCGGGCCAGCGCCAGCATCTCCGTGGACACGTCGATGCCGACGACCTCGATGCCGGTCTCGCTCAGCATGCCGGCCGTGGGCACGCCGGTGCCGCAGCCGACGTCGAGCACCCGGCTGCCCGGCGGCAGCCGGTCGATCACCCACTGGGTGGCGATGATCTGGCCGGACTTGTGCGGGAAGACGTCGTCGTACCGCTCACCGATGGCGTCGAACGCCGCCGCCTGGCGGCGTGTCTCGGCCGAGAACACGTCGACACGCCTCCTTCCGCCCGGATGCCCGACTCAGATGATCATGTCAGGCGAGGTGCCGCGACCACCAGTCGAGCACGGCGCCGAAGCGGGCCAGCCGGTGGCTGGGCAGCCCGGTGCGGCTCAGCTCGTGTCCCTCGCCCGGGAAGAGCAGCAGCTCGGCCGGCACGCCGCGCATCTTCAGGGCCACGAACAGCCGCTGCGCCTGCTCGACCGGGCAGCGCCAGTCCTGCTCGGAGTGGATGATCAGCACCGGCAGGTCGATGCGGTCCGCGTACGTCAGCGGGCTCTGCGCCGCGACCGCGGCCGGATCGGTCCCGACGTAGTGCGGGGCGAAGGTGAAGCCGATGTCGCTGGAGCCCAGGAACGAGTCCCAGGCCGTGACCGCCCGCTCCACGATCGCGGCCCGGAACCGGTCGCCCGCGTGCCCGGCCAGCCAGGTCGTCATGAACCCGCCGTACGACCCGCCCATCACGCCGACCCGGGACGGGTCCGCGCCGTCGGTGGCCAGCGCCGCGTCCAGCAGGGCGAGCAGGTCGTCGGCGTCGACCGAGCCCATCCGGTGCTTGATCGCCCGGGCGTGGTCCTCGCCGTAGCCGGCGGCGCCGCGCGGGTTGCCCAGCACCACCAGGTAGCCGGCGCCCGCGTAGACCTGGGCCTCGTCGAAGAGGGTGTAGCCGTATTGCGCGTGCGGGCCGCCGTGGATGGCCAGCAGCACCGGGCGCGGGCCCGGGTGTGCCTCCGGGTCGGGGTGCACCAGCCAGCCGTGCACGGGGTGGCCGTCCGGCGCGGTGGTGGTCAGCTCCTGCATCGGCCGCAACCGGCCGGTGCCGGTCAGCTCGGCGCCGAAGTCGGTGAGCGGCTCGTCGGCGCCGACCCGGAACAGCTCGCCGGCGCTGGTCGCGTCGGCGGCGGCGGCCACGACCGTGCCCCCGCCGGACGCCGCCGAGGTGACGGTGCGGGCCCCGCCCAGCAGCACCTCGACCGCGCCGTCGAGGCCGACCGCGGCCAGCTCCTGGGCGCCGCGGTTGCGGGTGACGGCCAGCACCCGGTCGCCCGCCGGGACCAGCCCCTCGCCGGTCGGCTGCAGGTCGTGGGCCGGCTCGGTGAGCCGGGTCGGCTTGGCCGAGGCGTCGGCCGGCACCGACCAGACCGCGCCGTTGCGGCCGATGAAGTCGTCGTCGGCGAGGTCGGTCGAGGCCGTGAACAGGACGGTCGCGCCGTCCGGGGCGGCCACCGGGTGGTCGGCGTCGAGGCCGCCGGGCGTGAGCCGGACCAGGTCGGACCCGTCGGCGGCACACGAATACACGTCGCTGTGCAGGTTGGTGTATTCGGATGCGTCACGGTTGCTGGAGAACAGCACCCGCCCGTCCGGGGTCCACGACGGCCGCCGGTGGTCGGCGTCGCCGTCGGTGAGCCGCACCGGCGCCGCCCCGTCCGCGAACGGGTCGAGCACGAAGACGTGCTCGGGCCGGTCGAGCAGGAAGCCGACGCCGTCGACCCGGGACCACATCCGGGTGATCCGCCGCGGCGGCTCCTTCTCCGGCGTGCGCCCCTCCTCGGTGCCGTAGCGCCCCGGCTCGGGGACGCGGGTCGAGTAGGCCAGCCGGGTCGAGTCGGGGCTCCACCGCGGCGCGCCCGCGCCGAGCGGGTGGTGCTCGTCGGTGGTGACCGCGCGGGCGTCGCCCAGCGAGGCCGGCAGCAGGTGCAGCTGCGGCTTGCCCTCGGCCGGCGCCCGCAGGAACGCGATCCACCGCCCGTCCGGCGACCAGGCCGGCGCGCTGTCCCGCGGGCCGTCGGTCAGCGGCCGGGGCGGCGTCGCGCCGGTCGTGTCGACCAGCCACAGCCGGGAGCGGTAGCCGTCGTCGTCGAGGTCGGGACGGGTGACCGCCACGACCGCGCGGGTCCCGTCCGGGGACAGGGTCGGCGCACCGGGCATCCGGAGCAGGGCGAGGTCCTCAGGCTTCACGACCCGACGGTAACAACCCGGTCAGACAGTCCCGCTCAGCCGGCGTCGTCGTAGTGCTCCACCTGCGGCGGGGCGGCGAAGTGGGGCCCGATGCCGGCCCGCCAGCGGCCGAACCGCTCGGTCGCCCGGAAGCCCTGCTCGTGCGCCTCGACCGAGTCCCACTCGACCATCAGCACGAACCGGGCGGGTGATTCGACCCCCCGCACCAGCCGCATCGACCGGCACCCCGGCGAGTCCGCCACCTCGTGCCTGACCTGCCCGTACGCCTGCAGGAACGCGTCCTGCGCGCCCGGCGTGATCTCCAGCACCGCGATCTCCAGCACCACGGGACGAGTCAACCATGGTGAGATGCCTCGGTGCGCACCCTCTTCGCCAACGGTCAGGTCTTCGACGGAACCGGCTCGCCGCTCGCCGGCGCCGACGTGGTCGTGGAGGACGGCCGCATCGTCGACGTCGGCCCCGGGCTGGACGGCGACGAGGTCGTCGACTGCGCCGGCGCGACCGTGCTGCCGGGCTTCAACGACTGCCACGTGCACCTGCTGTTCAGCGGGGTCTCGCCGCTGAAGACGCTGCAGACGCCGTTCTCGTACCCGTACTTCGAGGCCGTGCGCAACCTGCGCACCACGCTCGACCTGGGCATCACCACCGTGCGCGACGCCGGCGGGGCCGACCTCGGGGTCAAGGACGCGGTGACCGACGGGCTGATCCCGGGTCCGCGGGTCATGATCGCGGTCAGCATGATCAGCCAGACCGGCGGGCACGGCGACGGCTGGTATCCCTCGGGCTGCTCGGTGCCGCTGCTCGGCCCGCACCCGGGCCGGCCGCGCACGATCGTGGACGGGCCGGAGGAGATCCGCCGGGTCGTCCGCGAGCTGGTCCGGGCCGGCGCCGACGTGATCAAGGTCGCCACCAGCGGCGGCGTGCTGTCGGCCCGGGACGACCCGCGGCACGGCCACTTCCGCGACGACGAGGTCGCGATGATGGTGCACGAGGCCGAGGCCGCCGGCATCACGGTGATGGCGCACGCGCAGGCGACCGAGGGCATCAAGACCGCGGTACGCAACGGGGTCCGCTCGATCGAGCACGGGATCTACCTCGACGACGAGGCCATCGAGCTGATGCTCGACTGGGGCACGTGGCTGGTGCCGACGCTGGCGGCGCCGCGGGCGGTGCTGGAGCAGGCCGACGCCGGCGTGCAATACCCGGACGCGGTGCTGGCGAAGGCGAAGATGGTGCTGGACGAGCACACCGAGTCCGTACGCCGGGCGATCGCGGCCGGGGTCACCGTGGCCATGGGCACCGACTCCGGGGTCGGGCCGCACGGGCACAACCTGGGCGAGCTGCAACTGCTGGTGGACTGCGGGATGACGCCGGAGCAGGCGCTGCACGCGGCCACCCAGTCGGCCACGGAGCTGCTGGACGTGGCCGGGGACCGGGGCACGATCGCGCCCGGGCAGCGGGCCGACCTCGTCGTCGTGGACGGGGACGCGACCGAGGTCGCCACCCTGGCCGACCGGATCCGCGCCGTCTACCTGGACGGGGTCCTCGCCGGCGGCCCCGCCTTCCACACGCCCTGACCACTCCCCCTGTCCACCGCCCCACCGGACGGCCGCCCACCGGACGGCCGCCGAAGGCGCGGTGACCCGACGCCACCGCGCCAAGCGACCAGTGGACCGGGCCGGACCTGCGGGCGGGCGGCGGGCCGACCAGGCGCAGGCGGCCAGGCGGGTGCGCGCAGGGTGGCCCGGGCCGGGTGGGTCAGG
>DATINN010000734.1:0-20422 GCA_035474175.1 Mycobacteriales bacterium
CCCATGCGCTGATCGCCCTCGCCGAGCCCGGACTCGATGTGCTCCAGGCGGACCGAGATCGTCTCCAGCGTCTTCGCCATCGACCAGACCTCGTCGCGGATCCGGTCGACCCGGTCGATGGAGTGGAACAACGCCCGCGCCGGCAACACGACCAACGCCGCGATCGCGACCGTGAACACCACCAGCGCGCACCACGCGAAGGCCACCACCGGAAACACCGCCCTCCACTCGACTTCACCGGGTGCATCACCCGGCAACGGACCGTAGAGCCTCAGCGGCGTGTCTTTCCAATCGGATCCGCGATCTGTGGACGACGCCGCCGCCTGTGGACAGCGGTTCGCATTGCCCGTGCCCGCCTCCGTACCATTCCAGCGTGACCGTGACAGAGCCGACCTCCGACCCCGCCGGGCTGACGCCCGGTGCCGACCTGCCGAGCCAGTTCGTCCCCGCGCAGGTAGAAGGCCCGCTCTACGAGCGGTGGGTCGAGCGGGGCTACTTCACGGCCGGGAAGCCGCAGGACGCGGACAAGCCGCCGTTCACCATCGTCATCCCGCCGCCCAACGTGACCGGCTCGCTGCACCTCGGCCACGCGTTCGAGCACACGCTGATGGACGCGCTGACCCGCCGCCGCCGCATGCAGGGCTACGACACCCTCTGGCTGCCCGGCATGGACCACGCCGGCATCGCCACCCAGAACGTGGTCGAGCGCGAGCTGGCCAAGGAGGGCCTGTCCCGCCACGACCTCGGCCGCGAGGCGTTCGTCGAGCGGGTCTGGCAGTGGAAGGCCGAGTCCGGCGGCAAGATCCTCGGCCAGATGCGCCGGCTCGGCGACGGCGTCGACTGGTCGCGCGAGCGGTTCACGATGGACGAGGGCCTGTCCCGGGCCGTCCAGACCGTCTTCAAGAAGATGTACGACGACGGCCTGATCTACCGGGCCGAGCGGATCATCAACTGGTGCCCGCGCTGCCTGACCGCGCTGTCGGACATCGAGGTCGAGCACAGCGACGACGACGGGGAGCTCGTCTCCATCCGCTACGGCGAGGGTGCCGACTCGATCGTGGTCGCGACCACCCGGGCCGAGACGATGCTCGGCGACACCGCGGTCGCGGTCCACCCCGACGACGAGCGCTACAGGCACCTGGTCGGCACCGAGGTGACCTTGCCGCTGACCAACCGGCGGATCCCGGTCGTGGCCGACGACCACGTCGACCCGAGCTTCGGCACCGGCGCGGTCAAGGTCACCCCGGCCCACGACCCCAACGACTTCGAGATCGGCCGGCGGCACGAGCTGCCGTCGCTGACGATCCTGGACGAGCGCGGCGTGGTGACCGCGCCCGGGCCGTTCGAGGGGCTGGACCGGTTCGAGGCCCGGCCGGCGGTGGTGGCCGCGCTGCGCGCGGACGGCCGCATCGTCGCCGAGAAGCGGCCCTACGTGCACTCGGTCGGGCACTGCTCCCGCTGCCGCACCACGGTGGAGCCGCGCCTGTCGCTGCAGTGGTTCGTGCGGGTCGAGACGCTGGCCAAGGCGGCCGGCGACGCCGTGCGCGAGGGCAAGGTCGCCATCCACCCGACCTCGCTGGAGGGGCGCTACTTCGCCTGGGTCGACGACCTGCACGACTGGTGCATCTCCCGGCAGCTGTGGTGGGGCCACCGCATCCCGGTGTGGTACGGGCCTGCGGGCGAGACCGTCTGCGTCGGCCCGGACGAGGCGCCGCCGACCGGCGAGGGCTGGGTCCAGGACAACGACGTGCTCGACACCTGGTTCTCCTCCGGGCTGTGGCCGTTCTCCACCCTGGGCTGGCCGGACCAGACGCCGGACCTGCGCCGGTTCTATCCGACCAGCGTGCTCGTCACCGGCTACGACATCCTCTTCTTCTGGGTCGCCCGGATGATGCTCTTCGGGCTGTACGCGATGGACGGCGAGCAGCCGTTCGACGTGGTCGCGCTGCACGGCATGGTGCGCGACAAGCACGGCAAGAAGATGTCGAAGTCGTTCGGCAACGCGGTCGACCCGCTCGACTGGATGGATGCGTACGGGTCGGACGCGCTGCGCTTCACCCTGGCCCGCGGCGCCAACCCCGGCACCGACGTGCCGATCGGCGAGGAGTGGGTGCAGGGCAGCCGCAACTTCTGCAACAAGCTGTGGAACGCGGCCCGGTTCGCCCTGCTCAACGGCGCGACCACGGCCGAGCCGCTGCCGCCGGCCGAGCAGCTGTCCACTGTGGACCGCTGGCTGCTGTCCCGGCTGTCCGCACTGGTGACGGAGGTCGACTCCGACTACGAGCAGTTCGAGTTCGCCAAGGCGGCCGAGTCGCTCTACCACTTCGTCTGGGACGACTTCTGCGACTGGTACGTCGAGCTGGCCAAGGTGCCGCTGGCCGCCGGCGGGGAGCCGGCCCGGGCCACCCGGCTGGTGCTCGGGCACGCGCTGGACACCGTCCTGCGGCTGCTGCACCCGGTGGTGCCGTTCGTGACCGAGGCGCTGTGGACGTCGCTGACCGGCGGCGAGTCGCTGGTCGTGGCGCCGTGGCCGGACCGGGACGCGACCCGGCTCGACCCGGCCGCCGAGAGCGAGGTCGGCGCGCTGCAGGACGTGGTGACCGAGGTGCGCCGGTTCCGGTCCGAGCAGGGGCTGCGCCCGTCGCAGCGGGTCGGCGCCCGGCTCGCCGGGCTGGACACGCTCGGCATCGCCGCGCACGAGCCGCTGGTCCGGTCGCTGACCCGGCTGGAGGCGCCGGCGGAGGACTTCGCGCCGACCGCGTCGCTGTCGGTGCGCACGGTCAAGGTCGAGCTCGACCTGTCCGGGACGATCGACGTCGCGGCCGAGCGGGCCCGGCTGCGCAAGGACCTCGCCGCCGCCCAGAAGGAGCTGCAGACGGCCACGGCCAAGCTGGCCAACACCGACTTCATCGCCAAGGCGCCGGAGCCGGTGATCGCCAAGGTGCGCGGGCGGCTGACCGCCGCGGAGTCCGACATCGAGCGGATCTCGGCGCAGCTCGACGCGCTGCCCTCGTCGTGAGCGCCGACCGGACCGCCGCCGACGGCGACGAGTTCGCCCGGGTCCAGGCCGAGCTGCGCGAGCGCTGGCCGGAGACCCGGCTGGAGCCGTCGCTGGACCGGATCCGGGCGCTGGTCGACCTTCTCGGCGACCCGCAGCTCAGCTACCCGGTCATCCACGTCGCGGGCACCAACGGCAAGACGACGACGACCCGGATCATCGACGCGCTGTTGCGCGGGTTCGGCCTGCGGGTGGGCCGGTTCACCAGCCCCGACCTGGCCTCGGTGACCGAGCGGATCAGCCTGGACGGGGAGCCGATCAGCGAGGCCGCCTTCGTCGAGACGTACGACGACATCCGGCCCTACCTGGAGCTGGTCGACAAGGACCAGCCCGTCCCGCTGTCCTACTTCGAGGTGCTGACGGCGATGGGGTTCGCGGCCTTCGCCGACGCTCCGGTCGACGTGGCCGTGATCGAGGTCGGGATGGGCGGGTCCTGGGACTCGACCAACGTCGCCGACGGCCGGGTCGCCGTGGTCACCCCGATCGGGCTCGACCACATGGCCTACCTCGGCGACACGCTCGCGAAGATCGCCGGGGAGAAGGCCGGCATCATCAAGCCGGACGCGGTGGCGGTGCTGGCCGCGCAGGAGCGCGAGGCCGCCGACGTGCTGCAGCTGCGGGCGATCGAGGTCGGCGCGAGC
Organism: Mycobacteriales bacterium; assembly: GCA_035474175.1. Taxonomy (GTDB): domain Bacteria; phylum Actinomycetota; class Actinomycetes; order Mycobacteriales; family CADCTP01; genus CADCTP01. The sequence goes on from DATINN010000734.1 coordinate 3,700, forward strand.
GTGGCCCGGGAGGGCGCCGAGTTCGGCCTGCTGAGCCGGGCCGTCGCCGTCGGCGGGCAGGTGATCGGCGTGCAGGGGCTGGCCGGGGTCTACGACGAGCTGTTCCTGCCGCTGCACGGCGCGCACCACGCGCAGAACGCGGCCGTCGCGCTGGCCGCCGTCGAGGTGTTCCTCGGCGCCGGCGCCAAGACCGGGCGGATCGACATCGACGTCGTCCGCGAGGCGATGCTCGGGGTGAGCTCGCCCGGGCGGCTCGAGGTCGTCCGCGGCGCGCCGACCGTGATCGTGGATGCGGCGCACAACCCGCACGGGATGACGGCGACGGTGGCCGCGCTGGCCGAGTCGTTCTCGTTCCGGCGGCTGGTCGGCGTGATGGCGGTGCTCGCCGACAAGGACGCGACCGCGATGCTGGCGCTGCTGGAGCCGGTGCTGGACGAGATCGTGATCGCGGAAAACTCGTCGCCCCGGGCGCTGCCGGCCGACGACCTCGCCGCGCTGGCGGTGGAGGTCTTCGGCCCCGAGCGGGTCGTGGTCGAGCCCCGGCTCGACGACGCGATCGAGTCCGCGATCGGGCTGGCCGAGGAGGGGGAGGAGCAGATCGGCGGGTCCGGCGTGCTCGTCACCGGCTCGGTCGTCACCGCCGGCGAGGCCCGCACGCTCCTGGGCGCCGGCCGCCGATCCCGATGAGCCCGGACCCGCCGCCCGGCCGCGAAACCGCCCACCCCGAGCCGCTCCCGGCCGCCGACCCCGCGGCCCCGCCTCACGACGCCTCCGCTCCGGACGATCCGACGGCCACCTCGAACATCGACGCCGACGATGCCGCTCCGGCTGCGGCCGGTGGGGAAGCGGGTTCCGGTGGGGAAGCGGGTTCCGGTGGGGAAGCGGGTCCCGCTGGGGAAGCGGGTTCCGGTGGGGGAGTGGAGGAGCGGGCGGCGCGGCGGCGGGAGCGGGCGGTGAGCGGCACGCTGGCCGCGGCATTGATCCTGGAGGGGATCACCGTGCTGTTCGTGCCGCAGACGATCGCCGCGATCGGTGACGAGGGGCTGAGCGGCACCCGGCTGATCCTGCTGCTCGTGCTGGCGGCCGCGCTGTTCGTCGCGGCCGGGATCCAGCGCCGGCCGGTCGGCCCGGCGGTCGGCACCGCGCTGCAGGTCGCGGTGATCCTGACCGGGCTCATGGTCGGCGCGATGTACTTCCTGGGTCTCCTGTTCGCCGCCGTCTGGGGTTTCCTGCTCTGGGTCCGCCAGGAGGTGACCCGGGCCGCCGCCCGGACGACCACCGGACCCGGGCCCGGGCAAAGCACCGCCTAAGCTGCGTCGCAGCCCCCCGCAGCAGAGAACGAAGGAGTTCCGTGGAGACCGAGCGCACCCTCGTCCTGGTCAAGCCCGACGGCGTCGCCCGGGGTCTGGTCGGCGACGTCCTCGGCCGGATCGAGCGCAAGGGCCTCCGGTTCGCCGCGCTGGAGCTCCGCACCCTCGACCGGGAGACGGCCGAGACCCACTACGGCGAGCACCAGGGCAAGCCGTTCTACGAGTCGCTGGTCGAGTTCATCACCTCCGGCCCGCTCGTCGCCGCCGTGGTCGAGGGGCCGCGCGCGATCGAGGCGTTCCGGCAGCTCGCCGGCGCCACCGACCCGGTCAAGGCCAGCACCGGCAGCATCCGCGCCGACAACGCCATCGAGGTGCAGAAGAACATCGTGCACGGATCCGACTCGCCCGAGTCGGCCCGGCGCGAGATCGCCCTCTTCTTCCCCCACCTCTGACCGGGCCGCGCCACCAACCGGCGCAGCCGGCCGAGGCACCGGGGCCGCCCCCGAGGGCGGCCCCGGCACGTCTCAGCTCAGCAGCGAGATGCTCTGCGTGTAGGCGTCCTGGTTGGGCTTGGTCACGCCCGGCCGCCCGCGGAAGTCGGTCCAGCACGGGTGCAGCCGCAGGTCGGCGCCCACCGCCATGGCGGTGTAGTCACCGATGAACACGCCCTGGATCTCCTCCTCCGGGTCGTCCGGGCTCGCCGCCACGAACTGGATCCGCGGGTCCGACGTCTGCGTCGTGATCCGCCGGATCGGCGCCCGGGTCAGCGACCCCACCCCGAACCCCTTCCAGTACGCGTAGTCCAGCCCGACCCCACGCGGGTCGTAGTGCCGCGTGTACGAGCTGACCGCGACCAGCCCGGCGATCGTCGCGACCGCGCTGAACACCTCGTCCTGCGGCGTCCCGATCACCCGCACCGACCAGGTCCGCCCGCCCCGCGAGCCGGCCACGATGTTGTCGCCGTTGGTCCGGATCGACTCGCCGTCGGCCGTGTACCGCCCGTTGCGGTCGTCGTTCCAGCTCACCGCGAGGCTGTCGGTGACCGGGTCGTACGCGAGCTGCGGGTAGCTGTTGATCCGGAAGTTCTCCCCGGTCAGCGCCGGGGTGCCGAGCTCCTCGTTGACCGGGAAGTCGAAGTTGGTGTCGACGATCGAGGTCCGGAAGGTGCGGCCGTGGTCGGTCGAGCGCGCCACCACGGTCACGTCGCGGTCGTCGAAGCCGTCGCAGGCCAGCGTCGCGCACTCCGTCCCCTCGTACGCGATGTATAGCGTGCCGTCCCGTCCGACCTGCGGGTTCGAGCCCTGCGAGAACGGCGTGAGCCCGCCGGTGAACGCGTCCATCGTCGTGTCGACCCGCCGGAACGCCCCGAAGGACCGCCCGAAGTCCGTCGACGCCGACACCACGATCGGCGACTCCAGGTAGCCCCCGTCGGGGGTGTCCGCGAACCGGGTCCAGGTCACGTAGACCCGGCCGGAGAGCTTGTCCGCCGCCATCCAGATCTTGTCGTTGAAGAACGTCGTCGGCGTCGGGTTGCCCGCGGCGTCGACCCCGTCGAGCTGGATGATCGTCGGGCGGTCCCAGTGCGCGCCGCCGTCGTGCGAGACGCTGACCACGATGCCGTTCGGAGCCTCGGTGCCGCCGTCGGCCGGTGCGCCGCGGCTGAACACGATGTTGCCGTAGTAGACGGTGTTGCGGGGACCGAAGGCGATCACCGGGTCACCGGCCGAGTCCATCGCGGTCAGCGCGCCGGTCGCGCCGGTCGCGACGGTCAGGCCCGGCAGCACCTGGTTCTTCCAGGTCCGGCCACCGTCGAAGCTGGTGTAGGCCCAGCCGGTGCTGTCGTTGCGCTGCTCCCGCTCCACGAACACGCGGTAGTCGTTGGCCCCGGCCACGATGTTGCGCGGGTTGAACGGGTTGACCGCGATCGAGGTCTCGTTCTGCGCGCTGCTGCAGCCGGCCTGGCTGCCGACGGTGACGGTCGAGTCGCCGACGATCTGGTCCACGTTGGGCGCGACCGGCCGGTAGGGGTTGGGCTTGCCGACGAAGCTCTGGCAGAGGGCCGACAGGGCCGGATCGTCCTCGCTCTCGCCCTCGTCCTCCTCGCCCAGCACCTCCTTCAGCAGCGGGTTGGGCACCCGGTGCGCGGCCTCGCCGGGCTCCGCGGCCCGCGTCGCCGGCCCGTGCCCGGCGGCTCGGGAGGACGGGCCGGTCCCGTCGACGGCGGCCGGTGCGGCCGCGTGGCCGGGGCCGCCCCGGGCGGCGGCCGCGGGATCCGGTGGAGCCGCCGACGCGGGCTGACCCAGCAGGATCAGGGCGACGGCGGTGAGCAGGCCGGCAGTGGCGATGCCGGTCCTTCGTGGGTTACGGGTCACGGGTTCCCCCTCGTTCTCCGGCGCTGGAGTGAATCAAGACTGCTCTGTGACCGGGCGTCCCGCCTAGGGCCGTCCGTGTGGGAAAGCGGAGGCAAAGTCCGGCCGTGCCCGGAGCGAAACTCGGCGGAGATTGTCGGAGGCTCTCGGTACCGTCCGAACCATGACCGAGACCGCCGACCGGCCCGCGCATGCGACCGAGGCCGACACCGCCGACCGGCAGCTCGTGCACGCCCGCGGCCTGACCAAGCGGTTCGGCGAGTTCACCGCGGTCGACGGGATCGACGTCGACGTGCGCCGCGGCGAGGCGTTCGGGTTCCTCGGTCCCAACGGCGCCGGCAAGTCCAGCACGATGCGGATGATCGCCTGCGTCTCCCCGGTCACCGCGGGCACGCTGCGGGTCCTCGGCCGCGACCCGGCCACCGACGGGTCCTGGATCCGCGGCCGGCTCGGCGTGGTCCCGCAGGAGGACTCGCTCGACCTGGAGCTCACCGTCCGGGAAAACCTCCTGGTCTACGGGCGCTACTTCGGGCTGCCCAAGCCGCTGATCCGGGAGCGGACCGAAGAGCTGCTCGACTTCGTCCAGCTCGGCGAGAAGCGGGACGCGAAGGTCGACGCGCTCTCCGGCGGGATGAAGCGCCGGCTGACGATCGCCCGCAGCCTCATCAACGAGCCCGAGGTGCTGCTGCTGGACGAGCCGACCACCGGGCTCGACCCGCAGGCCCGGCACGTGCTGTGGGACCGGCTGTTCCGGCTCAAGCAGCAGGGCGTGACCCTCATCCTCACCACCCACTACATGGACGAGGCCGAGCAGCTGTGCGACCGGCTGGTCGTGATGGACAAGTCCAAGATCGTCGCCGAGGGCTCGCCGGCCCAGCTGATCGCCGGCTGGTCCAGCCGCGAGGTGGTCGAGGTCCGGTTCCAGCCCGGCGAGCACGAGGCGATGGCGGCCACGCTGGAGGACCTGGCCGAGCGGGTCGAGGTGCTGCCGGACCGGCTGCTGCTCTACACCGCCGACGGCGACGCCGCCGCGGCCGCCGTGCACGAGCGCGGCCTGCGCCCGGCCGGGGTGCTGGTCCGCCGGTCCACGCTGGAGGACGTCTTCCTGCGCCTGACCGGCCGGACGCTGGTGGACTGAGATGACCGACTTCGCCCCCGCGCTCTCGCTGCGCGCCTTCGAATACTGGGTCTTCCAGTACAAGCGGACCTGGCGCGGCTCCGTGGTCAGCACGGTGCTGTTCCCGGTGCTGTTCCTGGCCTCGATGGGGGTCGGCCTGGGCACGCTGGTCGACTCGTCCGCCTCCCGCGGCGTCGACGGCCATCCCTACCTGGTCTTCCTGGCGCCGGGCCTGCTCGCCGCGACCGCGATGCAGACCGGGGTGGGGGAGTCGACCTACCCGGTGATGGGCGCGATCAAGTGGGTCAAGACCTACCACGCGATGCTGGCCACGCCGCTGGGCGTGCTCGACGTGCTGGTCGGCCACCTGCTCTACATCGCCGCCCGGGTGCTGTTCGGCTCGGTGGTGTTCCTCGCCGTGATGGCCGCCTTCGGCGCCGTGGACAGCCCGCTCGGCCTGCTCACGCTGCCGGCCGCGGTGCTGACCGGGATGGCGTTCTCGGCCCCGGTGGCCGCGTTCGCGGCGACCAACGACAACGACGCCGGCTTCGCGATGCTGATGCGCTTCGTGGTCACCCCGCTGTTCCTGTTCGGCGGCGTGTTCTACCCGGTGCAGCAGCTGCCGCTGGTGCTGGAGCAGCTGGCCTACCTGACCCCGCTCTGGCACGGCGTGGCGCTGTCCCGCGGGCTCGCCCTCGGCACCGTGTCGGCCGGGGCCGCGCTCGGCCACGCGCTCTACCTGTGCGCCTGGATCGCCGGCGGCACCTGGGCCGCGGCCCGCAGCTACCGGCGCAGGCTGGCGGTGTGACATGACCTCGACACCCTCGGCGCCCACGCTGGTCACCCGGACGACGCCGCTGCCGCTGGCCGGCAGCCAGTCCTGGCGGCTGGTCGAGCGCAACCTGCTCGTCTACCGGCGGATCTGGCCGCTGATCGTCTCCGGCTTCTTCGAGCCGCTGTTCTACCTGCTGTCGCTCGGCGTCGGTATCGGCGCGCTGGTCGGCACGGTGGCCGGCCCCGACGGCCAGCCGATCAAATACACCGCCTTCGTCGCGCCGGCCCTGCTCGCCTCCAGCGCGATGAACGGCGCCGTCTACGACTCCACGATGAACTTCTTCTTCAAGCTGAAGTTCGCCAAGACGTACGACGGGATGCTGGCGACGCCGCTCGGCCCGGGCGACATCGCGGTCGGCGAGATCACCTGGGCGCAGCTGCGCGGCACGCTCTACTCGGCCACCTTCCTGCTCGTGATGGCCGCGCTGGGGCTGATCGGGTCGTGGTGGGCGGTGCTGGCGCTGCCGGCGGCCATGCTCATCGGGCTGGCGTTCGCCTCGATCGGGATGGCCTGCACCTCGTTCATGCGCGGCTGGCAGGACTTCGAGTTCGTGCAGCTGGCGATCCTGCCGATGTTCCTGTTCTCGACCACGTTCTTCCCGCTGTCGGTCTACCCGCGGCCGCTGCAGATCGTGGTCCAGCTGACCCCGCTGTTCCACGGCATCGAGCTGGTCCGGCCGCTGACCACCGGCGCCGGGATCGGGCCGGCCCTGCTCGGGCACGCGCTCTACTTCGTCGGACTGGCCGCGCTCGGACTTTCTGTCACGGCGCGCCGGTTGGAGAGGCTCCTGTTGAAGTAGTCGGACGATTCCCGCGGGTAGCATCGGTGGACCCGAGCGACCGCCTTCGCGCCCGAGGAGTTCCTCCGCATGTCCTCCCCCTCGCTGTCCTTCCTCGGTCGCGACATGGCGATCGATCTCGGCACGGCGAACACCCTGGTCTACGTCCGCGGCCGCGGCATCGTCCTCAACGAGCCCTCGGTGGTGGCGACGAACACCAACACCGGCGAGATCCTGGCCGTCGGCATCGAGGCCAAGCGCATGATCGGCCGCACCCCGGCCAACATCGTCGCCGTCCGCCCGCTCAAGGACGGCGTCATCGCCGACTTCGACACCACCGAGCGGATGCTGCGCTACTTCATCCGCAAGGTGCACCGCCGGCGCTACCTGGTCCGCGGCCCCCGCGTGGTGGTCTGCGTCCCGTCCGGGATCACCGGCGTGGAGCAGCGCGCCGTCAAGGAGTCGACGTACGCGGCCGGCGCCAGCAAGGTCTTCATCATCGAGGAGCCGATGGCGGCCGCGATCGGCTCCGGCCTGCCGGTGAGCGAGCCGACCGGCAACATGGTCGTCGACATCGGCGGCGGCACCACCGAGGTCGCGGTGATCTCGCTCGGCGGGATCGTCACCAACACCAGCATCCGGATCGCCGGCGACGAGATCGACCAGGCGATCATCTCGTACGTGAAGAAGGAGTACTCGCTGGCGCTGGGAGAGCGCACGGCCGAGGAGATCAAGATCGCGATCGGCTCGGCGTTCCCGATGCCGGAGGACGACCAGGCCGAGATCCGCGGGCGTGACCTGGTCACCGGCCTGCCGAAGACGATCGTGGTGGCCGGTGAGGAGATCCGCCGGGCGATCGAGGAGCCGGTCAACGCGATCGTGGACGCGGTGAAGACGACCCTGGACAAGTGCCCGCCGGAGCTGTCCGGCGACATCATGGACCGCGGCATCGTGCTGGCCGGGGGCGGCGCCAACCTGCGCGGGCTGGACGAGCGGCTGCGGCACGAGACCGGCATGCCGATCCTCATCGCCGACAACCCGCTGCACTCGGTCGCGATCGGGTCCGGGCGCTGCGTGGAGGACTTCGACGCCCTCCAGCAGGTGCTGGTGTCCGAGCGCAAACGGTCCTGGTCCTGACGCGATGACCGCTCCCACGCGCGGTCAGCGGCGGGCGGTGATCCTCCTGCTGCTGCTGTCCGTCTTCCTCATCACCCTGGACCACCGCGGCGACGCGTTCCGGGGCGCCCGCGACGCCGCGCACTCGGCCGTCGACCCGGCCCAGCGCGGGGTGACCACGCTGGTCGCGCCGGTCGGCCGGTTCTTCGGCGGGCTCGGCGACATCGGCAGCTCCGGCCGGAAGATCGACGCGCTGGAGACGGAAAATGCGCAGCTGCGCCGGCAGCTGCGGGAGAGCGAGCTGACCGCCACCCGCTCGGCCGAGCTGCAGAAGCTCAAGCTGCTCACCGGGGCCGGCCGGTTCACGGTGGTGCCGGCGACGGTGACCGGGCTGGGGCCGTCGATCGGCTTCGAGTGGACCGTCACCGTCGACGCCGGGCGCCGGGACGGGATCAGGGCCGACCAGACCGTGGTCGACTCCGACGGGCTGGTCGGCCGGGTCAAGACGGTCGGCGACAGCTCCGCCACCGTGGTGCTCGCGGTCGACCCGGGCAGCGCCGTCGGCGTCCGGCTGGCCGGCGGCAACGCGCTCGGCGTCGCGGCCGGCAACGGGCTCGGCCCGCTCACGTTCACCCCGCTCGACCCGGCCACCCGGGTCAAGGTCGGCGACCGCCTCCTCACCGGCCCGTACGGCGGGTCGACGTACGTCGCCGGGCTGCCGGTCGGCCAGGTCACCGCCGTGTCCGGCGATCCGGGCGCGCCGGCCCGGGAGGCGACCGTCACCCCGTACGTGTCCTTCGACAGCCTCGACCTGGTCGGGATCGTGCTGGCCGCGCCCCGGGCCGACCCCCGCGACAGGCTGCTGCCGGGCCCGGCGAAGGCCACGCCCACCCCGTCCGCGACCGGGACCCCGACCGCGACGGCCACGCCGTGAGGGTCACCCCGGGCGTGCTCGCCGCCCTCGCCGTGGTCACCGCCGTCGTGCTGCAGGCGGCCGTGCTGGCCCGCCTCCCGCTGCCCGGCGGCCGGCCCAGCCTGGTGCTGGTGCTGGTCGTCGCGATCGGGCTGGCCGCCGGCGGCAGCGCCGGGCTGGCCGCGGGCTTCGGCGCCGGCCTGCTCACCGACCTGCTCTCCGACCACCCGGTCGGGGTGCTGGCGCTGTGCTTCGCGCTGGCCGGCTTCCTGGCCGGGCTGCTGGAGGCCGACGTCGAGCGCACCGTGCTGCTGCCGGTGGTGGTGGTCGCGGTGGCCACGGCCGCGGTCTACCTGACGTACCTCGGGGTGCTGGGCGTGCTCGGGCGCTCCACCGCCGACGGCGCGACCGGCATCCTGGGCACGGTCGCGTACGACGTGGTGCTGACGCCGTTCGTGGTGCCGCTGGTGGCCGCGGTCGCCCGCAGGTCCGTGCCGGCCCGGCGGCTGCCGTGACGGTCCTGCGGCTGGCGGTGATCCGCGTCGTCGTGGTCTCGCTGCTGCTGACCCTGGGCGCGCGGCTGTATTACCTCCAGGTGCTGGACCAGGACAAGCTCACCCAGACCGCCAACCGGCAGCACACCCGCGAGGTCATCCTGGCCGCGCCGCGGGGCGCGGTCGTCGACGACCGGGGCCGGCCGCTGGTGACCAACCGCAGCTCGCTGGTGGTGACGGTCAACCGGGCCGAGCTGCAGGCGGAGGAGGACGAGGGCGCCGCGGTCCTGCGGCGGCTCAGCACGCTGATCAAGGTGCCGGCGGACGAGCTGGCCAAGCGGATCACGCCGTGCGCCAAGGGCGTGCCCCGGCCGTGCTGGAACGGCTCGCCGTACCAGCCGGTGCCGGTGGTGACCGACACGACGCCCAACGTGGTGCTCACGATCGAGGAGCGGCAGGAGGACTACCCGGGCGTCAGCGCGGAGTCCCAGACGCTGCGGCAGTACCCGAACGGCAGCCTGGCCGCCCACTCGCTCGGCTACGTCGGACCGGTCAACCAGGACGAGCTCGACGCCGCCCGCAAGGCCGGCCGGACCGACCTCAACCTCAACGCCCAGATCGGCCGGGCCGGGCTGGAGAAGACGTACGACCCGGACCTGCGCGGCACCGACGGCGTGCGCTACGTGACCGTGGACAACCGCGGGACCGTGCTCGGCACCCAGCGGGAGACGTCTCCGCAGCGCGGGAACACGCTGGTCACCAGCATCGACCGGGACGTGCAGAAGATCGCGGACAAGGCCCTGTCGGCCGAGATCGCGAAGCGGCGCACGCAGACCGACAAGGCCGGCCAGCCGTACCAGGCGCCGAGCGGGGCGGCGGTCGTGATGGACCCGCGGACCGGCCGGGTGATCGCGCTGTCCACGACCCCGACGTACGACCCGACGGTGTTCGTGGGCGGCATCTCCAAGACCGAGCTGGCCCGGCTGACCGACGAGGACGCCGGCACCCCGCTGGTGTCGCGGGCGGTGCAGGGGCAGTTCGCGCCCGGGTCGACGTTCAAGCTGTCCTCGGTCAGCGCGGAGATCATGTCCGGGCGCTCGCCGCTGAGCGGGACGTACACCTGCCCGGGCACGCTGAAGGTCGGCAACGCGACCAAGGACAACTTCGAGGGCCGCGGCATCGCCGGCACCATCGACCTGCGCATCGCGCTGGCCAAGTCCTGCGACACGATCTTCTACGGCTTCGCCCAGACCGACTGGTATGCCGACGAGGCCCGCATCGACGGCGGCCAGAAGCCGGCCGAGACGCTGCAGCGGATGGCGCGGGCGTTCGGGTTCGGCTCGCCGCCGGGGATCGACCTGCCGGCCGGCGAGCAGACGAGCGGCCGGATCGTGGACCGGGCGTTCAAGAAGGCCCGCTGGGACGCGAACAAGGCGCAATACTGCGCCGACGCCAAGCGCGGCTACCCGGAGGAGACCGACCAGACCCGGCGCACGTTCCTGACCCGGCTGGCCGCGGAGAACTGCTCGGACGGCTGGCGGTTCCAGGTCGGCGACGCGGCCAACCTGGCCATCGGGCAGGGCGAGACGACCGTGAGCCCGCTGCAGCTGGCCACCGCGTACTCGGCCCTGGTCAACGGCGGCACCCTGTGGGAGCCGCGGCTGGGCCGGGCCGTGCTCGACCCGGACGGCAAGGTGGTCCGGCAGATCCCGAGCAAGGCCCGCGGCAAGGTGCCGGTCAGCCGGGAGGTGCTCGACTACATCAAGTCCTCGCTGGCGTTCACGCCGGCCAACGGCGCGTCCGGGTCGGTGGCGTTCGCCGGCTTCCCGCTGGACAAGGTGCTGGTCGGCGGCAAGACCGGCACGGCCGAGGTGTTCGGCAAGCAGGACACGTCCTGGTTCGCGTCCTGGGCCCCGGCCGACGGGCCGGCCAAGTACGTCGTGGTGGCGATGATCGAGCAGGCCGGGCTGGGCGCGCAGGCCGCGGCCCCGGTCGCCCGGGCCATCTACGAGGGCATCTATGGTCTGAACGGCCAGAAGGCGGCGCTGCCCAAGGGGCCCCCGGCCGCGGTCCCGCACGTGACGGGCAACCAGTGAGCAGGCGCGAGGGCGCGCAGCGCCCGCGGGGAGCGACGAGGGCCGACCCACCGGCGCTTGCGCCTGTGGGTCTGTCCGAGGAGCGGGCACAGTGACCATGCGGGTGCGCCCCGGTGGGGCGCCGCCACTGGGCCGGGCGCCGCTGGACCGCGGGCTGGTCGGACCGCGGGAGCGGGACAGCGTCTGGTGGCGGGTCGACTGGGTGATCGCCGGCTGCGCGCTGCTGCTGTCGCTGCTGGGCTCGCTGCTGGTGTGGTCGGCGACCAAGCCGCGGCTGCTGGAGGCCGGCGGCAACCCCAACGCCTACCTGGACCGGCACCTGCTCAACCTGGCCATCGGGCTGGTGCTGGGCGTGGTCTTCGCGGTCGTCGACTACCGGGCCCTGCGGGCGTACGCGCCGCTGATCTACGCCGCGTCCTGTCTCGGGCTGGTCGCGGTGCTGCTGATCGGGACGACGATCAACGGCGCCCACTCCTGGATCGTGCTCGGGGGCGGGTTCCAGATCCAGCCCAGCGAGTTCGCCAAGGTCGCGCTGGTGGCGGGGATGGCGGTGCTGCTGGCCGAGCGGCGGACGCAGGAGCACGCGACCCGCGGCTCGGACGTGCCGCTGGTGCTGGCGCTGGCCGCCGTGCCGCTCGGTCTCGTCATGCTGCAGCCCGACCTCGGCACGGCCATGGTGTTCGTGTTCACCGTGCTGGGCGTGCTGCTGCTGGCCGGCGCGCCCGCCCGCTGGCTCGGCGGCCTGATCCTGGCCGGGGTGCTGGTCATCTACGGCGCGATCAGCCTGGGCGTGCTCAAGGACTACCAGCTGGAGCGGTTCAAGGCCTTCACCAACCAGGACCAGGACACGCTCGGGGCCGCGTACAACATCACGCAGGCGCGGATCGCGATCGGCAACGGCGGGCTGACCGGGACCGGTCTCTTCCACGGCACCCAGACGACCGGCAAGTTCGTGCCCGAGCAGCAGACCGACTTCGTCTTCACCGTGGCCGGGGAGGAATTGGGGCTGCTCGGTGCGGGCGGCATCATCCTGCTGTTCGGGCTGCTGCTGTGGCGCACGCTGCGGCTGGCCGGGCGGTCGCCCGATCTCTTCGGCCGGCTCGTCGCGGGCGGGGTGGCCTGCTGGTTCGCGTTCCAGACGTTCGTCAACATCGGTATGACGCTGGGGATCATGCCGATCACCGGGCTGCCGCTGCCGTTCGTCTCGTACGGCGGGTCGGCCATGTTCGCCAACTGGATGGCCGTCGGCCTCCTGCTCAACGTGGGCGGCCGGCGCGACGCGTAGGCTCGTGGCCCATGGAGTCCGTGTTCCCCCTGCTGGAGCCGCTGCTTCCGCGCGTGCAGAAGCCGATCCAGTATGTCGGCGGTGAGCTGAACAGCACCGTCAAGGACTGGGACGCGGCGACCGTCCGATGGGCGCTGATGTACCCCGACGCGTACGAGGTCGGCCTGCCCAACCAGGGCGTCATGATCCTGTACGAGCTCCTCAACGAGCGGCCGGACGCGCTGGCCGAGCGGACGTACGCGGTCTGGCCCGACCTCGAGGCGCTGATGCGGGAGCACGGCATCCCGCAGTTCACCGTGGACGGGCACCGGCCGGTGGGTGCGTTCGACGTGCTCGGCGTCTCGTTCGCGACGGAGCTGGGCTACACCAACATGCTCACCGCGCTGGACCTGGCCGGGATCCCGCTCGCCGCCGCCGACCGCGGTCCGGAGCACCCGCTGGTCATCGCCGGCGGGCACGCCGCGTTCAACCCGGAGCCGATCGCGGAGTTCCTGGACGCGGCCGTGCTCGGCGACGGCGAGCAGGCCGTCGGCGAGATCACCGACGTCATCGCGGCCTGGAAGGGCGAGGGCTCGCCGGGCGGGCGGGACGAGGTCCTGCTCCGGCTGGCCAAGGCCGGCGGCGTCTACGTGCCGCGCTTCTACGACGTCGACTACCTGCCCGACGGGCGGATCCAGCGGGTCGTGCCCAACCGGCCCGACGTGCCGCACCGGGTCTACAAGCGCACCGTGATGGACCTGGACGAGTGGCCGTACCCGAAGCAGCCCCTGGTCCCGCTGGCCGAGTCCGTGCACGAGCGGATGTCGGTGGAGATCTTCCGCGGCTGCACCCGGGGCTGCCGGTTCTGCCAGGCCGGGATGATCACCCGGCCGGTGCGGGAGCGGTCGATCACCGGGATCGGCGAGATGGTCACCGCCTGGCTGGAGGCGACCGGGTTCCAGGAGGTCGGGCTGCTGTCGCTGTCCTCGGCCGACCACTCCGAGATCGCGGCCGTGACCAAGGGCCTGGCCGACCGCTACGAGGGCACCAACACGTCGCTGTCGCTGCCCTCGACCCGGGTCGACGCGTTCAACGTCGACCTGGCCAAGGAGCTGTCCCGCAACGGGCGCCGGTCCGGGCTCACCTTCGCGCCCGAGGGCGGGTCGGAGCGGCTGCGCCGGGTGATCAACAAGATGGTGTCCCGGGAGGACCTGGTCCGCACCGTCACCACCGCGTACGCCAACGGCTGGCGCCAGGTGAAGCTCTACTTCATGTGCGGGCTGCCGACCGAGACCGACGAGGACGTGCTGGAGATCGCGTCCATGGCCCACGACGTGATCCGGGCCGGGCGGGCCGCGGCCGGCACCAAGGACGTGCGCTGCACGGTCTCGATCGGCGCGTTCGTGCCCAAGCCGCACACGCCGTTCCAGTGGGCCGGGCAGACGGCGCCGGACGTCGTCGACCGGCGGCTGAAGCTGCTGCGGGAGGCGATCAACGCCGACCGGTCGCTGGGCCGGGCCATCGGCTTCCGCTACCACGACGGCCAGCCGTCGATCGTGGAAGGGCTGCTGTCCCGGGGCGACCGGCGGGTGTCGGCGGTGATCCGGAAGGTGTGGGAGGCCGGCGGCCGGTTCGACGGCTGGAGCGAGCACTTCTCGTACGAGCGGTGGATGGCGGCGGCCGCGGCGGCCGGGATCGACGTCGGCTGGTACACCGAGCGGGAGCGGGGCGAGAACGAGGTCCTGCCCTGGGACCACCTCGACTCCGGGCTGGACAAGGAGTGGCTCTGGACCGACTGGCAGGACGCGCTGTCGGAGTACGAGCAGGACGACTGCCGCTGGACGCCCTGCTACGACTGCGGCGTCTGCCCGGGGATGGGCACCGAGATCCAGATCGGCCCGACCGGGGCGACGCTGCTCCCGCTGCCGACCGTGCGGTCCGCGCTGGTGTGAGCTGGCCGGGGCCGCGGCGGGCCTTCGACCAGGACGCGTACGAGCGGCAGGTCCGGACCGGGACGTGCTTCGTCTGCGACCTGGTCCGGGGCCGGCCGTCGCAGCCGGAGCTGGTCCTGCACCGGGACCGGCTGGCGGTGACGTTCCTGGCCCGGCCCGGGGTCGTGCCCGGGCACGCGCTGGTCGCCCCGGTCCGGCACGTGTCGGAGGTGGTCGGCGACTTCCCGGTCGCCGACTACCTGGACCTGCAGCGACGGGTGCACGAGGTCGGCACGGCGGTGTCGGCGGCCGTCCCGACCGAGCGGCTGTACGTCCTGTCGCTCGGCAGCCGGCAGGGCAACGCGCACGTGCACTGGCAGGTCGTCCCGCTGCCGCCCGGCGTTCCCTGGGCCGACCAGCAGCTCGGCCTCTTCGACCTGGCCCGGCTGGGGGCGCCGGACGCGCCCGCGGCCGAGCAGGAGGCGCTGGCCGCGGATCTCCGGGCCCGGCTGTCCCGCTAGCCTGTGGATGACGGGAGCGGGGCGGGGCGAGAATGGGCAACGATGATCCTCGGAAGGAGGTGCCGGACGTGAGTGCGCAGCTGTCCCTGCCGGATCGGCAGGTCTGGACCATCGACGACCTCCTGTCGATGCCCGACGACGGGCACCGTTACGAGATCTTCGACGGGAGCCTGCTCGTGTCCCCGGCACCACCGAAGCAGCACCAGGCTGCGGCCGACCGGCTCCGGGACGCCCTGCAGGCCGCCGCGCCGGACGGCGTCGAGGTGATCACCGCGACTGCGATCGACATGACGGCGACCTCGCCCACGCTCGGCATCCAGGCGCCGGTGCCCGACATCGTGGTCGCCGCCCCCGGAGTCTGGGATGATCCGGGGTTGTACGTGCTGCCGTCCCGCGTCCTGCTGCTGGTCGAGGTGGAGTCCCCGCGCACGAGCCGGGACCGCGTCCTCAAACCCGCGCTGTACGCGGCGGCCGGTATCCCGGCGTACTGGCGGGTGGAGCTGGATCCCGTCGCGGTCGTGACGTACGTGCTCGACGGTGCGGTCTACCGCGAGGACGGGACCGTGCGGGCAGGGGAGTCGGCGGTGGTCGGGACGCCGTTCCCGCTGGAACTGCGGCCGGCCGACCTGGTCGGCCCCCTGAGGAGGGGTTAACCCTGGCGCGGCAACCGGAGGGGCCACCGCCGCCGCCCGTGGTGCAGCGGGTGCGGGTGCGGTACGCCAAGCGCGGCCGGCTGCGGTTCACCTCGCACCGGGACTTCGCCCGGTCCTTCGAGCGGGCGCTGCGGCGGGCGTCGGTGCCGATCGCGTTCTCGGCCGGGTTCAGCCCCCACCCCAAGGTCTCCTACGTGGGGGCGGCGCCGACCGGCGTCGCCAGCGAGGCCGAGTATCTCGAGCTGGCGCTGTCGACGGTGGTCGACGTGGAGCGGCTGCGGCAGGCGCTGGACGACTCGCTGCCGGACGGCCTGGACATCCTGGAGTGCGTCGAGGTGCAGCCCGGCACCGGCGGCCTGCCCGAGCGGGTCGACGCCAGCTCCTGGCGGGTGGAGCTGCCCGGGATCGCGCCCGCGGACGCCGCCGCGGCCGTCGCCGCCTTCCTGGCCGAGGACCGGATCGAGGTCGAGCGGCTGACCAAGGACGGGCGCCGGCACCTCGACGCCCGGGGGCCGGTGGTGGTCGCGAGCGCGTCGCCCGACGCCACCGATGACGGCTGTGCGATACTTGAACTGGTCGTACGGCAGGTCACGCCTGCTGTTCGGCCCGACGACGTGCTCGCCGCGCTGCGTGCCGTCGCCGACCTCGTGCCAGTGGCCCCACCTCGGGCGACCAGGCTGGCGCAGGGTCGGCTTGACGACCGCGGCCGGTTCGCCGACCCGCTCGCGCCGGATCGGACGGCGGTCAGCCCGGCCCCCAAGGCCGCGGACGGACCGCCCCCGGAGGAGCAGGCGGCGCCGTCCGTCGGCACCACCCCTGCGGGCTGATCGGACGTTCGGCCGGACCGCAGGACCACGAAGACTTGGTGGCGGGCTCGCAGTTCCTCGCGGGCGCCCACCGCAGACCGCTCCCGTGCGGTCGCGTGCCTGATCGGTGCGCGCCCGGGAGCCGAAACGGAGACAACCGGATGCTCGACAACGAGCCAACCGGCGCCGACGGGGATCAGGCCCGCGACGCCGCTTCTGAGAACAGCACGCCCGCTGAGGCTGCGCCGCCTGCGCGTACGCGGCGGCGGCGGGCGACATCGGCCGCGACTACGCCGTCGGCTGCGCCTGATGCTGCGGCGGCCGGGTCCGAGCCGGGCGGTGCGTCCGGCTCGGCCGGAGCGGGTGCGGCGCCGTCCGGCGCGGCCGAGGCGGCCGCCGCGCCGCCGGTGAAGGCGCCCCGCAAGCGGGCACCGCGCAAGGCGGCCCCTAAGCCTGAGGTCGAGCCTTCTGCGTCGATGACGCCTGCTGCCACGCGCGCCGATGGGTCGGCAGCTCCGGC
>DATINN010000735.1:0-8491 GCA_035474175.1 Mycobacteriales bacterium
ACCGACCGGCCCGCGCCGTGACCGGCCTGGACGCGCTGCCGCTGCGGGACGACCTGCGCGGCCGGACGCCCTACGGCGCGCCCCAGCTCGACGTGCCGGTCCGGCTCAACACCAACGAGAACAGCTCGCCGCTGCCGCCGGCCCTGCTGGACGACATCGCGGCCGCGGTGCGGGCCGAGGCCGGCGGCCTCAACCGCTACCCCGACCGGGACGCGACCGGCCTGCGCGCGGACCTGGCCCGCTACCTCGGCGGGCTGGACCCGGCCCAGGTCTGGCCGGCCAACGGCTCCAACGAGATCCTGCAGCAGCTGCTGCAGACCTTCGGCGGGCCGGGCCGGGCCGCGCTCGGCTTCACCCCGTCGTACTCGATGCACGAGATCATCGCGACCGGCACCGGCACCCGCTGGCTGGCCGGCGCCCGCGGCGCGGATTTCACGATCACCCCGCGCGACGCCGCTGCGCAGGTCGCGGCGCGACAACCGGACGTCGTCTTCCTCACCAGCCCCAACAACCCGACCGGGACGGCACTGCCGCTGGCGACGGTCGAGGCCGTGCTGGCCGTGGCGCCGGGGATGGTCGTGGTCGACGAGGCGTACGCGGAGTTCGCCCGGGCCGGGGTGCCGTCCGCGCTGACCCTGCTGCCCGGGCATCCGCGGCTGGTGGTGACCCGGACGATGTCGAAGGCGTTCGGGATGGCGGGGCTGCGGCTGGGCTACCTGGCCGCCGACCCGGCCGTGGTCGACGCCGTGCAGCTCGTACGCCTGCCCTACCACCTCTCCGCGCTGACGCAGGCGGTCGCGCGGGTGGCGCTGGCGCACGCGCCGGCGTTGCTGGCCTCGGTGGAGGCGATCAAGGTGCAGCGGGACCGGATCGTGGCCGCGCTGCCGGCGTCGGGCCTGGTCTCGGTGCCGAGCGACGCGAACTTCGTGCTGTTCGGGCGGTTCCCGGACGCGGCGCGGGCGTGGCGTGCGTTCCTGGACCGCGGTGTGCTCGTCCGCGACCCGGGCATCCCGGGCTGGCTGCGGGTGACGGCCGGGGTGGAGTGGGAGACCGACGGCTTCCTGGCCAGCGTGCCGGACGTCGTACGAGAGGTGGGGACGCTGTGAGAACGGGCCGGGTCGAGCGGGAGACCAAGGAGTCCTCGGTGCTGATCGAGGTCGACCTCGACGGGACCGGGCGGACGGACGTCGACACCGGCGTCCCGTTCTACGACCACATGCTGTCCCAGCTGGGCAAGCACGGCGGCTTCGACCTGACCGTGCGGACCAAGGGCGACCTGGAGATCGACGCCCACCACACGGTCGAGGACACCGCGATCGCGCTGGGCGAGGCGTTCCGGCAGGCGCTGGGGGACAAGGCCGGGCTGCGCCGGTTCGGCGACGCGCTGGTGCCGCTGGACGAGGCGCTGGCGCAGGTGGCGGTGGACCTGTCCGGCCGGCCCTACCTGGTCCACTCCGAGCCGGACGGGATGCCGCCCACGATCGGCCCGGTGTACGCCACGACGCTGACCCGGCACGTCTTCGAGTCGTTCGTGCACTCGGCCCGGATCGCGCTGCACGTGCGCGTGCTGGGCGGGCGGGACGCGCACCACATCGTGGAGGCGCAGTTCAAGGCGGTGGCGCGGGCGCTGCGGGACGCGACGGCGTACGACCCCAAGGTGGTCGGGGTGCCGTCCACGAAGGGCGTGCTGTGAACCGTGCTGTGAACGTTGTCGTGCTCGACTACGGCTCGGGCAACCTGCGCTCGGCCGAGCGGGCGCTGACCCGGGCCGGGGCCGCGGTCACCGTCACGTCCGACCTGGCGGCCGCGGTGGCGGCGGACGGTCTCGTGGTTCCCGGCGTCGGCGCGTACGCCGCCTGCATGGCCGGCATCGACGCGCTCGGGGCCGGGCCGGTCATCGCCGCCCGGGTCGCCGAGGGGCGGCCGGTGCTCGGGATCTGCGTCGGGATGCAGATCCTGTTCCAGGCCGGCGACGAGCACGGGGTGGTGACCAAGGGGCTGGGGCTGCTGCCGGGCGAGGTGCGCCGGCTGGACGCGCCGATCCTGCCGCACATGGGCTGGAACACGGTCTCGGCCGCCCCGGGCTCCGCCCTCTTCGCCGGGATGGCCGCCGGCACCCGGTTCTACTTCGTCCACTCGTACGCCGCCGCGGACACGGACGGGCTCGTGACCACGGCCGAGCACGGCGCGCCGTTCGTGGCCGCGGTCGAGCGCGGCGCCCTGGCCGCGACCCAGTTCCACCCGGAGAAGTCCGGCGACGCCGGGGCCGCGCTGCTCGCCAACTGGCTCCGGTCCCTGTGAGCCGGGGCGCTGTGAGCCGGGGGCGGTCGCTGTGAGCAAGGAGCGGGCGCAGCGGCGGGCGGCGCGCGAGGCGGAGTCGGCCCGGCGGGTCGCCGAGGCCCACGCCCGCACCGAGCGGCAGGTCGCCCGCAGCCGGCGCCGGGCCCGGCGGGCCGCGGCGCTGCGCTCGGTCCGGCCGAGCGGGCAGCGCTTCAGCCGCCGCACCCGCGAGCAGCGCGCGATCACCGTCGTGCTGCTGCTGGCCATCGCCGTCGGCGCGTACGTGCTGCTGGACACCTGGGGCCAGCGCATCGCCGTCATGCTGGTCGCCCTGCTGGCCGCGCCGGCCGTCCTCACCATGGTCCTGGGCAGGAGCTCCCGTTGAGCGGGAGGTCGGGCGCGGCGGTGTCTGGACCGAAGCGCCCGCCGGCCCCGGACCACGGTCGGCCCAAGGGCGCGAAGGGAAGACACCGCCACCAGCGTCCGACCGGGAGCGACCAAGGGAGACACAGGTGAGTTTCGTTCTGTTGCCGGCCGTGGACGTCGCCGACGGGACCGCCGTCCGGCTGGTCCACGGCGCCGCCGGGAGCGAGACCCGGTACGGGGACCCGCGCGAGGCCGCGCTGACCTGGCAGCGCGACGGCGCCGAGTGGGTGCACCTGGTCGACCTGGACGCCGCCTTCGGCCGGGGCAGCAACGCCGAGCTGCTGGCCGGCGTGGTCGGCTCGCTGGACGTCGCGGTCGAGCTGTCCGGCGGCATCCGCGACGACGCCTCCCTGGCCCGGGCGCTCGGCACCGGCGCGGCCCGGGTCAACATCGGCACCGCCGCGCTGGAGAACCCGGACTGGGTCACCGAGGTGATCGCCGAGCACGGCGACCGGGTCGCGATCGGGCTCGACGTCCGCGGCGACACGCTGTCCGCCCGGGGCTGGACCCGCGACGGCGGCGACCTGTGGGAGACGCTGGACCGCCTGGACGCCGCCGGCTGCGCCCGCTACGTGGTCACCGACATCCGCCGCGACGGCGCCATGGCCGGCCCCAACGTCGAGCTGTACGAGCGGATCTGCGCCGCGACCAAGGCGCCGGTGGTGGCCAGCGGGGGAGTGTCCTCTTTGGACGATCTGCGGGCGCTGGCCGCGCTGGCCCCGCTCGGCGTGGAGGGCTCGATCGTCGGCAAGGCCCTCTACGCCGGCGCTTTCACGCTCCCCGAGGCGCTGGCGGCCGTCGCGTGAGCGTCGCGGTACGGGTGATCCCGTGTCTGGACGTGGACGGCGGGCGGGTGGTCAAGGGCGTCAACTTCACCGACCTGGTCGACGCCGGGGACCCGGTCGAGATGGCCCGCGTGTACGACGCCGAGGGCGCGGACGAGCTCACCTTCCTCGACATCACCGCGTCCTCGGCCGGCCGGGAGACCACCTACGACGTGGTCCGGCGGACGGCGGAGCAGGTGTTCATCCCGCTCACCGTCGGCGGCGGGGTCCGGACCGTCGACGACGTCGACGCGCTGCTGCGGGCCGGCGCGGACAAGGTCGGCGTCAACACCGCCGCCGTGGCCCGGCCCGAGTTCCTGCGCGAGGCCGCGCACCGCTTTGGCTCCCAGTGCATCGTGTTGTCCATCGACGCGCGCCGGGCCCCGGACGGGGGCTTCGAGGTGACCACGCACGGCGGCCGCCGCGGCACCGGCATCGACGCCGTCGAGTGGGCCGCGACCGCGCAGGAGCTGGGCGCGGGCGAGATCCTGCTCAACTCGATGGACGCCGACGGCACCCGGGCCGGCTACGACCTGGCCATGATCGAGGCCGTCCGGGCCCGGGTCACGGTCCCGGTGATCGCCTCCGGCGGGGCCGGCGCGCTGGCCGACTTCGCCCCGGCCGTCGCGGCCGGCGCCGACGCCGTCCTGGCCGCCAGCGTGTTCCACTTCGGGCAGCTGCGCATCGGCGAGGTCAAGGGCGCGCTCGCCACCGCCGGCCTGCCCGTCCGCTGACGGCGCGGGCCCACCCGCTGATCGCGGCCGGCCGGCCCGTCCGCTCACAGACGGCCGGCCTCCCCGTCCGCCGACAGGCGGGCGGGATCAGAAGCCGAGGTTGGCGTTGCGCAGCCGGGAGATCGCGGCGTCGTCGCCGGTGAGGTCGACCCGGGCCGCCCGCTGCCGCCCGGACGTGAACAGGGCCAGCTCGACCGGGTCGCCGACCACGGTGACGGTCAGCTCGCCCTTCTTGGCGGTCACCGACGAGGACGTGCCGGCCCGGCGCAGCACCACCCCGTCGGGGGCGCGTCGCAGCGTGGCCCGGGAGCCGACCTTGACCGCCCTCCAGACCGAGTCGGCCAGCGACGCCGGCACCGCGCGCGGACCCCAGCCCGGCTGCGCCCGCCGTACGTCCTCGTGGTGGATCACGTATTCCAGCAGGTTGACGACGTCCTTCGCGCCCGGCAGGCCCAGCGGCGACCACTTCGGCGCGCCGGCCCGGACCGCGGCCACGATCTCGTCGTAGGGCTTGTCGGCCTGCGAGTCCATGGCCCGCGAGGCCAGGTCGGACAGCTTGGGCACCGCGATCCCGGCCCAGGCCTTGGGGTCGCGGTCGCGCACCATGAGGTGGGTGGCGAGGGCGCGGGTGTCCCAGCCCTCGCACAGGGTCGGCGCGGACGGCCCGAGCTCGGTCAGGAGGTCGCAGAGGGCGGCGCGCTCGGCGTCGGCGGTGCTGGTCACGACACGATCCTACGATCGTTCGCATTACTAACGATCTGGTCGTAGGGTGGAAAGGCTTGTGCCGCGAAAGGAGAAGGCTTGTCCAGCACGTCCACCGATGTTCTCCTGCGCGGCCTTCGTGTACTCGGGATCGGCATCCGGGAGCAGTGGCGGGTCTTCACGCTCGCCGTGCTCGGCAGCGCGCTCTACGGCGCGATGACCGTCGCCAGCGCGTTCGTGCTGGGCCGGGTGACCTCGCGGGTGATCGTGCCGTCGTTCGAGCGCGGCGCGACCACGGCCGGGGCGCTGGCCGGGGCGGCCGCGCTCATCCTCGGCGTGGCCGTGCTCAAGGTGATCGGGATCATCTGCCGCCGGCTGATGGCCGGCATCGTGCAGTACCGGCTGCAGGCGTCGTACCGGCGCCGGGTGGTCCGGCAATACCTGCGGCTGCCGCTGTCCTGGCACCAGCAGCACCCGACCGGCACGCTGCTGTCCAACGCGAACGCCGACGTCGAGGCCAGCTGGTATGTCATGGCGCCGCTGCCGTTCGCCTGCGGCACCCTGGTCATGCTGATCATCAGCGCGGTCGCGCTGCTGCTCACCGACCCGGTGCTGGCGCTGGTCGGCTTCGTGGTGTTCCCGGTGATCTTCACGGTCAACTTCGTCTACACCCGCCGGATGGCGCCCCGGATGACGATGGCCCAGCAGCTGCGGGCCGAGGTCAGCGACATCGCCCACGAGAGCTTCGACGGCGCGCTGGTGGTGAAGACGCTGGGCCGGGAGGACGCCGAGACCGGGCGCTTCCAGCAGCGCTCGGAGGAGCTGCGGGACGCGATGATCAAGGTCGGCCGGCTGCGCGGCCTCTTCGACCCGGTGATGGAGGCGCTGCCGACCTTCGGCACGCTGGCCGTCCTGCTGGTCGGCGGGATCCGGCTCCGCTCGGGCGCGACCAGCGTCGGCGAGCTGGTCAGCGTGGCGTACCTGTTCAGCATCCTGGCCACCCCGATCCGGGCCATCGGCTGGGTGCTCGGCGACCTGCCCCGGGTGGTCGTCGGCTGGGACCGGGTGCAGCGGGTGCTGCAGGCCCGCGGCGGCCAGCAGTACGGGGCGGCCCGCCTCGACGGGGCCGGCCCGGCCGACCTGGACGTCGCCGCCGCCGGCTTCGCGTACGCGCCCCGGGTGGACCCGGACGGCGACCTGTCCGGCGCCTACACCGAGGAGCCGACGGCGCCGACCCCGGTGCTGCGGGACGTCACCTTCGACGTGGCCGCCGGCCGTACGGTCGCGCTGGTCGGGCCGACCGGCAGCGGCAAGTCGACGCTGGTCTCGCTGCTGGTCCGGCTGGTCGACCCCGACTCCGGGGCGGTGCTGCTGGACCGGACGGACGTGCGCGACCTGGCCCGGGGCGGGGTGGCCGAGCAGGCCGCGCTGGTCAGCCAGGCCACGTTCCTGTTCGACGACACCGTGCGCGGCAACGTCACGCTCGGCGCCGAGCTGTCCGACGACGAGGTCTGGGACGCGCTGCGGCTGGCCCAGGCCGAGGGTTTCGTCGACGCGCTGCCGGCCGGCCTGGACACCAGGATCGGCGAGCGCGGCACCACCCTGTCCGGCGGGCAGCGGCAGCGGCTGGCGCTGGCCCGGGCGCTGGTCCGCAAGCCCCGGCTGCTGGTGCTGGACGACGCCACCTCCAGCGTCGACCCGGCGGTCGAGGCGGCCATCCTGCGCGGGCTGCGCACCGCCGACCTCGGTGCCACCGTCGTCGTGGTCGCCTACCGGCGGGCCACGATCGCGCTGGCCGACGAGGTCCTGTGGATGGAGCACGGCCGGGTCGGGGCCCGCGGCACCCACCGGGAGCTGGTCACCAGCACCCCGGAGTACGCGGCGCTGGTCAACGCCTACGACGACGAGGCCGAGCGGCGGGAGACCGAGCGCGAGGCCCTGCGACAGGCCGAGGACGTGACCCGATGACCCGGATGTCGGCCAACCGGCCGGTGGAGACCGACGACGTCCTGACCCTGGCCGGGGCCGGCCGCCGCGACGGCGCGCTGGCGACCCTGCGCCGGGGGCTGCGGCTGGTCCCGGAGCTGCGCCGCGGGCTGGGCGTGACGCTGCTGTTCGCGCTCATCGCCACGGCCGGCCGGGTGGTCGTGCCGCTGGCCGTGCAGCAGACCCTGGACGCCGGGCTGCTGGCCTCGGCCGGGCCCGACCTGACCCGGATCACCCTGATCGTGGTCGGCTGCGCCGTCGCGGTCGTGCTCACCGCGGTGGCCGCGTACAAGCTGAACTACCGGCTGTTCCGCACCACCGAGACGGCGCTGGCGGCGCTGCGGGTGCGCGCGTTCCGCCGGGTGCACGACCTGTCGATGCTGCACCAGCAGTCGGCCCGGCGCGGGTCGCTGGTGTCCCGGGTCACCAGCGACGTCGACCAGATGTCGGTGTTCATGCAGTGGGGCGGCATCCTCATCGTGGTCTCGGTCGGGCAGCTGCTGCTGGCCACCGTGCTGATGGCGATCTACTCCTGGCAGCTGACCCTGCTGGTCTACGCGTGCTTCCTGCCGCTGGCGATCGTGCTGCCGAAGCTGCAGCGCCGGCTGGCCACCGCGTACGGGACGGTGCGGGAGCGGATCGGCGACCTGCTCGGCGCGGTGTCGGAGTCCGTCGTCGGCGCCCAGACCGTCCGGGCGTACGGGGTGGAGGACCGGACCGCGGACCGCATCGACGGCGCCATCGACCGGCACTACCGCTCGGCCGTACGGGCCCAGAAGACGACCGTGCTCGTGTTCACCAGCGGCGAGCTGGTCGCGGCCCTGGCCAACGCGGCCGTGGTCGTGGTCGGCGTGCTGCTCGGTGTCGGCGGGCACGGGCTGACCGCGGGCAAGCTGGTCGCGTTCCTGTTCCTGGTCACGCTGTTCATCGCGCCGGTGCAGGTGGCCTCGGAGGCGCTGAGCGAGGCGCAGAACGCGCTGGCCTCCTTCCGCCGCGTCCTCGACGTGGTCGACGCCGAGCCCGACGTGGCCGACCCCGCGCCGGGCACGCCGCTGCCGCCGGGGCCGCTCGGGGTCCGCTTCGACTCGGTCATGTTCCGCTACCCGCAGGCCAACCGGGCCGCGCTGGTGGACGTGGACCTGGAGATCCGGCCGCGCAGCCGGGTCGCGGTCGTCGGCGAGACCGGCTCGGGCAAGACCACCTTCGCCAAGCTGCTGACCCGGCTGATGGACCCGACCAGCGGGCGGGTGCTGGTCGGCGGGGTGCCGCTGACCGACGTGCCGTTCTCCTCGCTGCGCTCGCGGGTCGTGATGGTGCCGCGGGTCGGGTTCCTCTTCGACGAGTCCGTCGCCGACAACGTCCGGTACGGCCGGCCCGACGCCACCGACGCGGAGATCGCCGCCGCCTTCGGCGCCCTCGGGCTGGGCGACTGGCTGGACGGGCTGGCCGACGGCGTCCGCACCCCGGTCGGGCAGCGCGGCGAGGCCCTGTCGGTGGGGGAGCGGCAGCTGGTCGCGATCGCCCGCGCCTACATCGCCG
>DATINN010000736.1:0-1785 GCA_035474175.1 Mycobacteriales bacterium
GCGACGATGTCGTGGAGCGCACCGGTGCCGGGTATCCGACCCGGCCCGGGCGGACCGTCGGGGTCGGCACCGGTGAGCAGGGCGATCGCGAGGCGGCCGGCGGCGTAGAGGTCGGCCGCCGGGGCCGGCGCGGCGCCGGCCAGGACCTCCGGCGGGACATAGCCGGGCGTGCCGAGGACGGTGCCGAGGCGGGTCAGGCGGGGCTCGCCGATGCGGACCGCCAGCCCGAAGTCGGCCAGCCGCAGCACCGGCCGGGCGGTCCCGGTCGCCTCGAGCAGCACGTTGGCCGGGGTGACGTCACGGTGCACGATCCCGGCCTCGTGCGCGTACGCCAGACCGTCGAGGAGCTGGTCGAGCAGGTCGGCGACCAGCTCCGGCGCCAGCGGGCCGTGGTCGCCGAGCAGCGTGTGCAGCGACCCGCCGGCCACCAGCGGGCTGACGATCGCGACGTGCGCGTCCTCGGCCGCCCACGAGTACGGCGTGAGCAGGTGCGGATGGTGCAGCCGCAGGCTCTGCTCCCGCGCGAACCGCAGCAGATCGCCGGCGTCCCGCTGCCGGATCACCTTGGCCGCGCACCAGTCGCCCCGGCGCAGGTCCCAGGCCCGCCACACCGTCCCGGCGGCGCCCCGGGCGAGCGGGTCGCACAGCGCGAACCGGCCCGCGACCACGTCCGGGCCGGCCACCGCGATCAGCCCACCAGGCGCTGGACCAGCACGTACACGACCAGCACGAGCACCAGCAGCCGGGTGAAGCGACCGGTCGGGTCGAGCTTCGGCCAGGCCAGGTAGGTGAGCCAGACCAGCAGCAGCGCCAGCGCGACCAGCAGCACGACCGCGACCGGCACGGGCGCGAACAGCCCGCCCAGCAGCAGCGCCATCACGATGAGGAACGGCAGCCACCGCGGCCGGGTCGCCAGCCAGGTCAAGGGGGCGGCGCTACGCTTCTCGACGTTCCGGCGCAGTGGGGATGGCACGCCCGCTCACCCCTTTCGGTACGATTTGTCGGCGAGCCCGTCCGGGCCCGCTCCGATCCTCCCAGGCCGGCCCTGGGCGAGCTGCCGGGGGTGTGGACATGCTGGTCGTGTCCCGCTTCACCGTGCCCGAGCCGGACGGCGGCCGGTTCGCCGAGCAGGCCCGCGATGCGCTGGCCGCGCTCGCCGCCCGGCCCGGGTTCCGCCGCGGCCACGCCGGCCGGTCCGTCGACGACCCGGCCGAGTGGGTGCTGGTCAGCGAGTGGGACGGGGTCGGGGCCTACCGCCGCGCCCTGGGCGCCTACGAGGTGAAGCTCGCGGCGACACCGCTGCTGGCGCAGGCCCGCGACGAGGCCGGCGCGTTCGAGGAGCTGGTCACCGCCGACGCCACCGGCGTGACGGGCACCGCGGCGAGCGACCGCGCCGCCGACGCCGACACCACCGGCCCGGGCGGGAGCCGCGGCGCCGATCCCGACGTCCGACCCGGCGACGAGCCGACCCGATCTGTGAGGGACCGATGAGCACACCTTCCGACGGCACCCCGCCCGAGCGGCCGCGCGCTCCCTGGGACGAGCCCGCGGGCAACCCGCCCGGCGGCGCCCAGCCCTACGGCACCCCGGGCCAGCCGGGTCAGTACGGCGCTCCCGGCCAGCCCGGTCAGGGCAGCCAGCCGTACGGCACGCCGGGCCAGCCGGGTCAGTACGGCGCTCCCGGCCAGCCCGGTCAGGACGGCCAGCCTTACGGCGGCCCGGGCCAGCCGGGTCAGTACGGCGCCCCGGGCCAGCCGGGCCAACCCGGCCAGCCCTACGGCGGCC
>DATINN010000737.1:0-4230 GCA_035474175.1 Mycobacteriales bacterium
GTTCTCGGTGACGAACACCCGGGGTGCCCGGTAGTCGTCCGCGAGCCGGGTCAGCAGCTGCTCCAGGCCGTCCGGGTGGACCTCCCAGTCCATGTCGGTGCGGACCGCGTTGGGCACCGGCACCATCCGGGCGTGCGGCAGCGGGCCGTCCGGGTCGTCGGTGACGACCTCGCGGAAGTAGTAGTTGAGTCCGATGTGGTCGGTCGGGGTCGCGATCGTGTCCAGGTCGCCGGGCCGCACCGGCGGCTGCACCCCGTACACCTCGACCATGTCGGCCGGGTAGCCGCGGCCGTGCAGCGGGTCCAGCCACCACCGGTTGGTGTGCCCGTCCGCGCGCCGGGCCGCGGCCACGTCGGCCGGGTCGGCGGAGGCCGGCTCGCACGGGCTGAGGTTGACCACCGCGCCGACCCGGGCGCCCGGCGCCGCCGCCCGCAGGGCCTGGGTGGCCAGCCCGTGCCCGAGCAGCAGGTGGTGCGCGGCCGGCACGGCCCGGGCGATGTCCCGCTCGCCCGGCGCCATCCGGCCCTCCAGGTGGCCGATCCAGGCCGAGCACAGCGGCTCGTTCACGGTGAACCAGTCCTGCACCCGGTCGCCCAGTGCCTGCCCCAGGACCCCGGCGTAGTCGCCCAGCGCGGCCGCGGTGTCGCGGGCCGGCCAGCCGCCCCGGTCCTGCAGCGCCTGCGGCAGGTCCCAGTGGTAGACGGTGACGAACGGCCGGATGCCGGCCGCCAGCAGCTCGTCCACGAGCCGGTCGTAGAAGCCGAGCCCGGCCGCGTTGACGGCGCCGGTGCCGTCGGGCAGCACCCGGGACCAGGAGACGGAGAACCGGTACGCCCCCACCCCCAGCTCCGCCATGAGCGCGACGTCCTCGCGCCACCGGTGGTAGTGGTCGGTGGCCACGTCGCCGGTGTCGCCGTTGTCGATCGCGCCCGGGACCCGGCAGAAGGTGTCCCAGATGGACGGGGATCGCCCGTCCTCGGCCGCCGCGCCCTCGATCTGGTACGCGGCGGTGGCCACTCCCCAGGCGAAGTCGGGGGCGAGGACCCGCAGGTGCTCCATGACACTCCTCAGTGGACGGGGTTAATTTACTTCTTGAATTATGCCCAGCGTCTAAGATGGGACGGCGTGCCGTCAAGGGGGTCAAGAGGGGGACGACGTGCAGGTGAGACGAACGGTCCGGGATCTCCGGCGGCACAACCGCTCCGTCCTGCTGTCCAGCCTGTATCTGGGTGAGCCGCAGAGCCGGCAGGACCTCGGGGCGCGCCAGCGGGCTGAGCCAGGGCACGGTCAGCAACGTCGTCGGCGAGCTGATCGAGGAGGGGCTGGTCGTCGAGGCCGGCCTGGTCGACTCCGACGGCGGGCGGCCGCGCACGCTGCTGCGGGTCAACCCCGGCTACGCGTACGTGGTGGGCGTCGACGTCGGCGAGACCGGCACCCGGGTCGAGGTCTTCGACCTGGCCATGGGTCCACTCGCGACGGTCGAGCACCCGCTGCCCTCGCCCCGGCCCGACCCGGCCGCGGTCGTGTCCCAGGTGCACGAGGGCCTGGCGGAGGTGCTGGGGGCGGCCGGCGTCGCCGCCCCGGAGGTGCTGGGGCTGGGCGTCGGCGTGTTCGGCACGGTGGAGCAGGGGACCGAGGCGACCGTCCACACCCAGACCCTCGGCTGGGACGGGGTGCCGCTGGAGCGGATGCTGCGGGCCGGCACCTCGGTCCCGATCTACCTGGAGAACGGGGCCAAGACGCTGGGCCAGGCCGAGCTGTGGTTCGGCGCCGCCCGCGGCGCCCAGCACGCGGTGATCACGCTGGTCGGCTCCGGCGTCGGGGCCGCCGTGATCAGCAACGGCACGATCTCCCGCGGCGCCACCAGCAGCGCCGGCGAGTGGGGCCACACCTGCCTGGTCTACGACGGCCGGCCCTGCCGGTGCGGCTCCCGCGGCTGCCTGGAGGCGTACGTGGGGGCGGAGGCGGTGCTGGACCGGTGGAAGGCGGCCCGGGGCGGCCGGGCGATCCCCGGCACCGACGAGCAGTCCGCGCTGGACGCGCTGCTGGCCGACGGCGGCAAGGTGGCCGAGCGGGTGCTGGCCGAGACCGCCGGCTACCTCGGGGCCGGGCTGGCCAACCTGGTCAACCTCTTCAACCCGGAGCGGATCGTGCTGGCCGGCTGGGCCGGGCACGCGCTCGGGCGGCGGCTGCTGCCGCAGATCACCGCGGCGGCGGCCGAGCGGGCGCTGCGGCACCCGTTCGGGCAGACCTCGATCCAGCTCGGGCAGCTGGGGCTGGACGCGGTCGCGCTCGGCGCGGCCACGCTGCCGGTGGCCGACCTGCTGGCCCGCGGGGCGGCGCCGGACCGGTCGGCCGCGTCGTCGCTGCGTCCGGCCTGAGCGCGCAGGGGATCCCGTCGGCCGTGCGGCTGCGCGCCCGGGGGCACCGGGCGCGCAGCCGTCCGGCTAGGGGAAGTTGACGATCTGCACCGGGATGGTCGAGGTGCCCTGGGCCGCGGCCCCGGTGTTGTTGAC
The DNA here is from genome assembly GCA_035474175.1 of Mycobacteriales bacterium. Lineage (GTDB taxonomy): Bacteria > Actinomycetota > Actinomycetes > Mycobacteriales > CADCTP01 > CADCTP01. Next base: position 2,517 of record DATINN010000737.1, read on the forward strand.
GACGTGGTCGATCGTGCCGACCCCGCCCAGCGACACCGTGAGGATGTCGTGCAGGCGGACGCCGGCGTTGACCGGCACCTCGAACCCGCGGTCGGCGTGCACGGCCGGGTTGACCTGGAAGAAGCAGTAGCTGCCCAGACCCCAGGCCTCGTGGCTGGTCACGCCGTCGGCCACCTTGTAGGCGGCGTACCCGAGGGCGCCGGTGCGCCAGGTGGCGTTGTCCGGCGGGTCGTACGGCAGCTCGTTCTGGAAGAAGTACGTCCGGCCGCCGTTGCCGTTCCAGGTCACCTCGTACTTCTGGTAGTGCTCGACGAACAGGCCGTACGCGGTGACGTTCTGGCCGTTGACGATCAGGCCCTGGTCGGCCGTGTTGACCGTCCACCCGAAGGTGCCGGCGTTGCCGTGGTCGGCCCGCCAGGCCCAGATGTGGTCGATGATCGTGTTGTTGGAGTTGACCAGCAGGCTGGTCGTGGCCTTGCCGGCGACCCGGCCGCCGATCCGGAAGAACACGTCCTGGACCGTCGTCGGGTTGGCGGCGTGGCTCGCGGCCGAGCCGGTCGGCCCGACCTGCAGCAGGACCGGCGAGTTGACCGTGCCGGCGTCGAAGAGCAGGCCGGCGATCTTCACACCGTCCACATCGGACACCGACATCGGCACGACGCCGTTGACCGGGGTCAGGGTGGCGTAGCCGATGCCGAGCACGACGGTGTTGGCCCGGGTGACGTTGATGGTCTGGTCGACGGTGTAGACGCCCGGGGTGAAGAGCAGGTTCAGGCCCTGGGCCAGTGCCTGGTTGATGGTGGCGGCGCTGTCGCTCGGCTTGGCCACGTAGAACTGGGACAGCGGGATGGCGGTGCCCGGCGTCGGCGCGGTCAGCCAGGTGGCGCCGGTGGTGTTGGTGCGCAAGTTGGGCACCAGCACCTGGAAGGCGCCGGCCGAGTCGACGAACAGGTACGGCTTCTCCCGGATCACCGGGGTCGTCGGCACGGTCGTGTAGACCGGGTTGGGGAAGCTCTGCGGCGGCGCGCCCTGGGTGCCGACGAAGACCTGGTTCCACACGCCGTTGGTGACGCCGCCGATGGTGGAGTCGCGGGTCAGCCACTGCTGCTGGGAGAACTGGCCCTCGTTGCCGGTGATCCGGCTGTCGGCGATGTAGCCGCCGGAGGCGAAGCCGAAGCCGGTCGGGGCCAGGTTGAGCTCACCGCGGATGTCCACCCGCCGCATCGGCGCGGCCTGCGACACCGCCCACCGGGCCGAGCCCGGCACCATGAAGTTCTCGGCCGAGCGCCAGAAGTTCTGGGTGGCGTTGCCGCCGAACCAGCCGGCGTCGACGGTGAGCCCGCCGATGTTGACGTCGTCGGGGTTGCGCCCGAGACCGATCACCGAGGTGTTGAAGCCGACATTGACGTTGATGGCGTAGTTGCCGGGCTTGAACAGCAGCGCGTCCCGGCGGGTGCCGAACTGGTTGGTCTCCTGGGCGGCGAAGACGGAGTCCACAGAGGACTGGATCGCTGCGGTGCCCCGGGACGGGTCGTAGATGTGCACGTTGGGGCCGAGGTCGCCGCCGCCGGTCACCGGCGGCGTGGTGGTGCCGCCGGTGGTGAACACCGCGAACTCGAACAGCGAGTAGCCGAAGGTGGTGGCCCGGACGGTGCCGTTCATCCGCACGAACCGGCCGCTGCCGGTCACCGGGATCGTCTGGGTGCCGCCGGTG
>DATINN010000738.1:0-9348 GCA_035474175.1 Mycobacteriales bacterium
CGGCTGACGTCGCGGACCGCGGTCATGGCCCGGGCCACCCGCTCGCACCAGGCCACGCTGACCTGGTCGGCCAGCACCCCGGGAATCCGGTCGCCGAACGCCCGCCGCACCGTCATCCCGACCGGCTCGCCCGGCTGGTAGCTCGCCACCACCCGGCACTCCTCGGGCAGCAGCCGCTCCTCCGCGTCCAGGCAGATGGCGAAGATCCCGACGGCCGGGCCGTCCTGCAGCACGATCGGCATCCCGGGCAGCGACCGCAGCTGCCGGGCGCCGTCCAGCACCACCAGCACGACCGGCACCCGGCCGAGGTCGAACGCGCGCCCGGCCGCGTCGGCCATGGTCTGCCGCTGCTGCACCATCCCGGCCAGCTCGCTGACCCGGCGGGCCGTGGTCGCGGCCGAGCTGCCGGTCAGCGACACCGCCTCCCGGTTGTCCGGGCGGGTGTGCGGCAGCCACCGGGTCCACTCCCAGTCGGCCCGGCCGGACTGGTCGGTGAGCACCATGATCGACAGGTCACGCGGGCTGTGCAGGACCGCGGCCTGGGCCACCAGCCAGCGGGCGGTCGCGTGCACCTCGCGCGGCGGCCCGGCCACGCCGAGCACCCCGCCGGCCTCCATCAGCGGCACCGTGACCGGCACGTCGGGCAGCATGGGCTGCTCGGGCCGGTCCTTGGGGTTGCCGCCGGTCAGCTCCATCGAGGAGCGCAGCCGGGCCGTGCCGACCCGCAGCAGCAGGCGGTCGGAGTCCCACCGCCGCCGCTCCCACAGCCGCCGCCGCGGGCCCAGCGCCGTGACCAGCACGGTGGCCGGGTCGGGGGCGTCGTGCCGGCGCATCCGGCGCTCCCAGCGCGCCGCCTCGGTGACCTCCTTGCGCGCCTTGGCCAGGTCGCGCTTGTAGTCGGCCAGCTGCTGCCGGTAGGACCGCTTGCCCTGCTTCCGCTCGGTCAGCCAGCTGCTCAGCATCAGCACCGGGCTGAGCAGCGTGAACAGCAGGAACATGGGCGACTTGGTGATCGCGAACATGGCCACGCCCAGCACCACCGGGGCCAGCGAGGCCAGCAGCGGGATCGGCCGCTTCTGCCCGTCGGTCGGCTCGGCCGGCATCTCCACGGTCACGCTGGCCGGCGCCGGGGGCAGCCGCGGCGGCCGGTTGTAGGCCAGGCCGCCGTCCTCGCTCGGGACCAGCGCGGCGTCCGGCGCCTCGGCCGGCACCACCGTCAGCCGGGTCGTGCCGACCGCGACGACCTGCCCCGGCTGCAGCGCCCGGGGCTCGCTCAGCGCGCGACCCTCGACCGTGGCCTCCGGCACCCCCTCGTACGAGGTCCAGCGCACCTCCTGCGGGGTGACCAGCAGCCGGGCCTGGCGCGGGGCGACGCTGCCGTCGGCCACGTACGCCTCGGCGTCGTGGGCGCTGCCGAACACGAACTCGCCCAGCGGCAGCCGGTGCACCCGCCCGGCGTCGGGGCCGCCGACGATGCGCACCTCGGCCACGCCGCCGACGTCGGGGTCGTGCACGCCCAGGCCGACCGGGCCGCCGAGGCCGACGACCGCGCCCTCGCGCAGCGGGCTGACCGTCATCGGCAGCGACGGGTCCACCGGGCGGCCGGCGATCCAGACCTCGGCGCCGGCCGGGCCGAGACCCTCGACCGCGCCCGCCCCCGGCAGCCCGAGGGCGCCCCGCAGCGCACGGGCCGCGTCCGCGACGGTGCTGTCCTTCTCCACCACCAGGACCACGTCCGCGGAGCGACCGCTGCGGGCGTCCACGGCGGTCAGCTGCACGTCCACCGCGCTCACCTCCGGCAGCAGACCTTAGGTGAACCGCTTCCGGGATGAGTTGGGTTGTCCACAAGCGGACGGGTTGTCCACAGCCTGTAACTACGGGTCGGGAGTGCTCCCGAAAGGTGCTTAGACTGCCCCCCGACCCCGCCGGCCCCCGACCGGAGCGAGCACTGATGACCACCCAGACCACGAACGGCGAGCTGCCCACCCGCGCCGCCAGACGCAGCGCCGGTGCCGGCCCGATGCCCAGCGGTGACCGGCTCCCGGTGCCCGTCCGGCAGCGCCGTCCGTTGCTGGCCCTGCTCGCGCTGGTGCTGATCCTCGGCGGTGCGGCGATCGCGGCCTCGCTGGTCCTGACCAGTGGCAAGAAGCAGGACTACCTGGTCGTCTACCACGACATCGCGCTGGGACAGACGCTCACCCGGGACGACTTCCGGGTGCAGCCGCTGGCCGCCACCGACTCGCAGACGTTCGCGCCGGTGCTGGCGAGCGACTTCTACACCCGGGTGCAGGGGAAGAAGGCGCTGTTCCCGCTGCGGAAGGGCGCGCTGCTGTCGGAGGGCACCTTCGGCGTCGCGGTCACGCCGGCCAAGGGCCTGGTGCAGATCTCGCTCAACGTCCCGGAGGGTCAGTATCCGAGCACCCTCGTCGCCGGTGACGTGGTCAAGGTGCTCTTCACGCCGCGGGGCAACGGGCAGGCGGGCAGCTCGAGCGGGTCGGCCGCGTCCGGCGGCGCCAAGAGCGTGCCGCACGCGCCGACGCTGATCGACTCGGCGTTCGTGACCAGCGTCGAGCCGAGCGCCGCCGGGCAGAACGGGATGGTCGTGGGCATCGAGGTGAGCAACAAGGACCTCGACCAGGCACCCGGCGACGGGCTGCCGGCGGTCGCCGCGGCCAACGCGCAGAGCGCGATCACCATCGCCCGGCTCGACCCCGGCCACACGTACGACAAGGGCGACGGCTGATGGCGCTGATCGTGCTGGCCTCCGACAAGGGCTCGCCCGGCGTCACCACCACCGCGATCACGCTGGCCGCGGTCTGGCCGCGGCGGGCGCTGCTGGCCGAGCTCGACCCCTCCGGCGGCGACGTGGCGCTGCGGCTGCGCGGCCCCCGGGGCGCGCCGCTGTCGCCCGAGATCGGGCTGATCAGCATGGCCGTCGGCGTCCGCGGCGGGTCCCACCCGGAGCAGGTGTTCGAGCACGTGCAGCGGCTCGACGGCGGGCTGGAGGTCGTGGTCGGGCTGTCCACCGCCGAGCAGGGCAGCGGCCTGACCGGTCTGTGGGGGCCGGTCGGCGAGCTGCTCGACCGGGCCCCGGGCGTGGACGTGATCGCCGACTGCGGTCGGCTCTACCCGGGCAGTCCGGCCGCCGACGTGCTGGCCTCGGCCGCCGCGGTGGTGCTGGTGACCCGGCCGAGCATCGACGCGGTCGCGCACCTGCGGGCCCGGGCCGGCGCCGTGCTGCGCGAGCTCGACCGCCGCCCCGGTCGCCCGCCGCTCGTCTTCGCGGTGGTGGTCACCAGCCCCCGCGACGACACCTCGCCCAAGCAGATCGACCAGGTGCTGCGCCAGGCCGGGCTGCCGGTGCCCGTGCTGGGCCGGGTCGCGCTCGACCCGAAGGGCGCCGGCCTGCTGTCCGGCGAGTGGGTGGGCCGGCTGGACAAGTCGCTGCTGGTCCGCTCCGTCCGCGAGATCGCCGGCCAGCTGGCCGGGCGGCTGGCCGCCCCGGCCGGACGGTCGTGATGGACCACGCGCTGGTGCGCCGGCTGCGCACCGAGGTGGCCGAGCAGATCGCCGGCCAGCGCCGCGACGACGCGGTGCTCGGGCTGGCCATGAGCCCCGAGGACGAGCGGCAGTACGCGCGGTCGTTGATCGCCCGCGCCCTGGCCTCGCACGCCCGGGTCGAGCTGGAGTCCGGCCGGCTGCCGCCGACCGCCGAGGAGGAGGAAGACCTCGCCGGCGCGGTCCACGCCGCCCTCTACGGGGTCGGCCGGCTGCAGCCGCTGCTGGACGACCCGATGGTGGAAAACGTCGACATCAACGGCGCCGACCGGGTCTTCGTGGGCTACGCCGACGGCCGGGAGCTGATGCTCGACCCGGTCGCCGAGAACGACGAGGAGCTGGTGGAGCTGGTCCAGACGCTCGCTGCGTACTCGGGCCTGTCCAGCCGTCCCTTCGACACCGCCAACCCGCAGCTGGACCTCCGGCTGCCCGACGGCTCCCGGCTCTCGGCCGTGATGGAGGTGACCCGGCGCCCGGCGGTGTCCATCCGGCGGGCCCGGCTGCCCAAGGTGTTCCTGTCCGACCTGGTCGGCAACGGGACGATCGACGAGGGGCTGGCCGCGTTCCTCAAGGCCGCGGTGCTGGCCCGGAAGAACGTGATGATCGCCGGCTCCACCAACGCCGGGAAGACGACGCTGCTGCGCGCGCTGGCCAACGAGATCCCGCCGCACGAGCGGCTGATCACGGTCGAGCGGGCGCTGGAGCTCGGCATGGACGAGTTCCCCGACCTGCACCCCAACGTGGTCGCGTTCGAGGAACGGCTGCCCAACTCCGAGGGCCAGGGCCGGATCTCGATGGCCGAGCTGGTCCGCCGCTCGCTGCGGATGAACCCGAGCCGGGTCATCGTCGGTGAGGTCCTCGGCGACGAGATCGTCACCATGCTCAACGCGATGAGCCAGGGCAACGACGGCTCGCTGTCCACCATCCACGCCAACAGCTCCTCGGAGGTCTTCAACCGCATCGCGACGTACGCGTTGCAGGCGGCCGAGCACCTGCCGATCGAGGCCTCCCACATGCTGATCGCCGGTGCGATCAACTTCGTCGTCTTCATCGAGCGGCGCAACGACTACCGCACCGGCGGCGGCCTGCGCCGCTTCGTGGCCAGCGTCCGCGAGGTCAACGGCGTCGACGGCCGGGTGACCTCCAGCGAGATCTGGGCGCCCGGCCCCGACGGCCGCGCCCGCCCCGGGGCGCCGATCCAGTGCATCGACGACCTGGAGGCGGTCGGCTACCGGCCGGACGACTACGGGAGGTGGTCGGGGTGATCGACTCCGACACGCTGCTGGCCATGTTCGGCGGCGCCCTCGCCGGCGGCGGCCTGCTGCTGCTGGCCGCGTCGCTGATCGGCTGGACGCCCAACGAGTCCGGTCCGACCCTCGCCGACCGCCTCGCCCCCGCCGACCTCGGCCGCCGGCTGGCCCTCGGCGGCGCGCTGGGCCTGCTCGCCCTGCTCGTGTCCGGGTGGCTGGTCGTCTCCGTCGGCGTGGGCCTGCTCGGCTTCTTCGCGACCAAGCTGTTCGGCGGGGCCGCGCAGGGCCGGGCCGAGGTGGCGCGGCTGGAGGGGCTCGCGTCCTGGACCGAGTCGCTGCGGGACACGATCGCCGGCGCGGTCGGCCTGGAGCAGGCGATCCCGGCCTCCTACCACGCCGCCGCGCCGATCCTGAAGCCGCCGCTCGCGCTGCTCATCGACCGCCTGCACACGCGCGAGCCACTGCCCGAGGCGCTGCTGAAGTTCGGCGACGACCTCAACGACCCGGGGGCCGACCTCATCCTGGCCGCCCTGATCCTCAACGCCCGGCTGCGGGGCCCCGGTCTGCGCGACGTGCTGACCGCCCTGTCGCAGGCCGCGCGGGAGGAGATGGACATGCGCAACCGGGTCGAGGCCAGCCGCTCCTCGACCCGCCGCAGCGTGCAGATCATCACCGGGCTGACCGTCGTCGTGGTGTTCGGGCTCCGGTTCCTCAACCCCGACTACGTCCAGCCGTACGACTCCTTCGGCGGCCAGGTCACGCTGGCCGTCGTCTGCGCGATCTTCGCCGCCGGCTTCCTGTGGCTGCGCCGCCTCGGCAAGTACGACACGGCCCAGCGGTTCCTGGACAGCCGGCCGGAGCGCGCGCTGGCCGCCCGGGTGGGGATGCCGTCGTGATCCTGTCCTCAGACCTGGTCTTCGCGCTGCTCGCCGGTGCGATCGTCGGCCTCGGCGTGCTGATGTTCGCCCTGGCCCTGCGCCCGGCCCGGACCGGCATCGCGGCCGGCATCGCCCGGCTGGACGCCGACCGGCAGCCGTCCCGGTTCTCGGTGTCCGAGGCGCTGCTGTCCAACGAGGGCCTGTCCGGCTGGCGGGCCCGCCTCGGCTCCCGGCTGACCGCGATGGTCGAGTCCCGCGGGCTGCGGGTCACGTCGCTGCGGTCGGACCTGCTCGTGCTCGGCCGGTCGCTGGAAGGCTTCCTGGCCACGACGGTCCTGTTCGCGGTCGGCGGCCTGCTGTTCGGCCCGGTGCTGGCCGCGGTGGCCGCGGTGGCCGGGCTCCAGCTCGGGTTCGCCGTGTCGGTCGGGATGACGCTGGCCTTCGTCGTGATCGCGGCGTTGCTGCCGTTGGCATCGGTGCGCCGGGAGGCGACCGACCGGCGGCAGGACTTCCGGCACGCGGTCGGCGCGTTCCTCGACCTGGTGTCGATGAACCTGGCCGGCGGCCGGGGCGTGCCCGAGGCACTGACCGCGGCGGCCACCATCGGCGGCGGCTGGCCGTTCGCCCGGCTCCGCGACACGCTGGCCTTCGCCCGCCTCCAGGGCCTGACGCCGTGGGCGGCGCTCGGCCGGCTCGGCGACGAGGTCGGCATCAACGAGCTGCGCGACCTCGCCGCCGCGCTGGCCCTGGTGGCCGACGACGGGGCCAAGATCCGCGACTCGCTGGCGGCCCGGGCGGCCACGCTCCGTCGCCGGGAGCTCGCGGAGATGGAAGGCCGGGCCGGGGAGCGGTCGCAGTCGATGTTGGTCGCTCAGATGCTCATTGTGTTGGGATATCTGCTTTTTCTGGCCTACCCGGCAGTAATCCGGATTCTGTAGGTTCGGGCGGAACCGCACGCAGGTACCATTCGTCGGTCTGCCATCCGCTCGATGGTGATCCCTAAGGAGACGTCGTGTTCAACCTCTTCGACCATCCCATGGTGGCCTTCACGATGGCGTACGTGCGGACCCGGCTCGAGCCGCTGCGGGAGCGCAGCGAGCGGGGTGCTTCGGCGTTGGAGACGGCGATCATCTCCGCGGTGCTGATCGGCGCCGCGGTGTTCATCGGCAAGATCGTCATCGACAAGATCAAAGAGGGCGGCAAGACCGTCACGGATGAGCAGATTCCCAACCCCAACCCGTGATGACGCGGCTGTCCCACCGGCGCCCGGTCACCGACGGTGACCGCGGTTCGGGCAGCCTCGAGTTCGCGGTGCTCTCGCTGGCGTTCCTGCTGCTGGTCTTCTTCATGGTGCAGGCCGCGCTCTACTACCACGCTCGCAACGTGGTGAAGGCCGAGGCCGAGGGCACGGCCCGGGCCGTCCGGGCCTACCCGACCAACGCCGGGGGCGACGTCCCGGTGCCGTCCGACCCGAAGATCCAGTCGCTGGCGCGGACGGCGGCGCTGGACGAGTGGGAGCGGCTGGACAACAGCGGGGACACCACCAGCGAGCCGGCCGTCATCGGTGAGCGGGTCGGTCTCAACCAGGTCAGGATCACCATCCGGGCCAACCCGATCATGATCATTCCAGGCATCTTCGGCGGCAACCGGCTCACCATCACGGCGACGGCGGGCGGACCGTTCGAGGTCTTCAAGCGCTCCGGGGAGAACTGAGGTGAGGTGGCGGTGGCGGGCGGTGACCGGGTCGGCCGACCGCGGGTCCTTCTCGCTCGAGCTGGTCGTGCTGGCGCCGGTGCTGCTGCTGGTGGTGGCGTTCATCGTGTCGGTGGGCCGGATCACCGAGGGGCGGGCGATGGTCGAGGGCGCGGTCCGCGACGCCGCCCGCGCCGCGACGATCAACCACAACGGCAACGCGGAGGCGGCGGCCCGCGCGGCGTACTCGGCCGCGACCCAGGGTCGGCACTGCGGCCAGCTGGAGCTCACGCCGACGGTCCCGCAGCCGGGCGGCTCGGTCCGGGCCACCGCCACCTGCCAGGTGCGCACGATCTGGGGGACCCGGCCGATCACCCGGACGTCGGTGTCGGCGGTCGACCTCTACCGGGGGACGGACTGATGGGCCGCTGGTCCCGGCTGCGGGCGGACCGCGGCTCGACCGCCCTGTTCGTGGCGGTGTTCGCGCCGGCGATCATCTTCATGGCCGGCCTGGTCGTCGACGGCGGCGCCGCGCTGGAGGCCAAGCAGCGCGCGTCCGACATCGCCGAGCAGGCCGCGCGGGCCGGCGCCGGCCAGTGCGACGTGGCCAAGCTGCGCTCCCAGGGGACCTGCTTCGTCGACCTCTCGCTGGTGCCCGGGGCGGTCGAGGTGTATCGCACGAGCCCGGGCGTGACCGGCTTCGACTGGGAGCCGATCGCGGACCCGAACAACCCGGGCGAGAACAACGGTGTCCGAGTTACGGTAACTATGAGGTTTGATACCACTTTGCTCGGTATCATGCCCTCATTCAAGACCATCACCATCAGGCAGGCGGCCGACGCCGTCGCGGTGACCGGGCTGTAGAGGGCGAGCACAGGTGAGCAGGACGATGTCGACAGCGCCGCTGGACGGCGCGCGCCGGGTCAAGCGACCCGGCGACACGCTGCGCGGGCTGCTCTCCGGGGTGCTGCTGCTCGGCATCGTCATCGGCATCCCGGCCGCGCTGATCCTCGTGGTCGGCAACCCGATCCCGGAGATCCCGCGCGACCCGGTCGGCGGCCAGGTGCCGGTCGAGTTCGTGCTCGACATCATCGTCTGCATCGTCTGGCTGGCCTGGGCCCAGCTGGTGTCCTGCCTGCTGGTGGAGCTGGTCGCGGGCGTGCGGGGGAGCGGGCTGCCATGGCGGGTGCCGTTCGCGGCCGGGGCCCAGCAGGATTTCGCCCGCCGGCTGATCACCGCCGTGCTGCTGCTGGCGACGGCCGGGCACGGGCTGCAGAGCGCGCACGCGCCGGGCGGTCCGGCGCAGGCCGCGCCGGCCGCGGTCGCCTCCGTGTCCGGGGCGTTCAACCAGGTCGGCGTGGCCGCGGTGGGGCAGGCCGACGCGGCCGCCCGGCAGGCGGACGCGGCCCGCACGGCGCCCGGCGGGAGCGAGTCGGCGGGGGCGCTGCACGGCGCCCGGCAATACGTGGTGATGCCGCCGCAGGGCCGCCACCACGACAGCCTCTGGGACATCTCCGAGCGCTACCTCGGCTCCGGGATCCGCTACCGCGAGGTCTTCGAGCTCAACAAGGGCCGGGTCCAGCCGGACGGGTCCACGCTGACGCTGGAGAGCCTGATCCGGCCGGGCTGGACGCTGGTGCTGCCGGCCGACGCCCACGGTGAGGGCCTGATCGAGGTCACCCCGGACCTGGCCGCGCCCGGCACGTCCGGCACCGCCGGTGGCGGGTCGACCGCGGGCACGGGTACGGGCGGGGGCTCGGTCACCGGCACCGGCTCGGTGAACGGCACCGGCTCGGTGAACGGGACCGGCGGCCTGAACGGGACGGGCTCCGTGGGCGGGACCGGCTCCGTGGCCGGGACGGGCACCGTCAACGGCACCGGCGGCATCAACGCGACCGGCCCGGTCAGTGGTACCGGCGGGATCAACGGGACCGGCTCGGTGAGCGGGACCGGCGGCGTCGGCAGCCCCA
>DATINN010000739.1:0-1678 GCA_035474175.1 Mycobacteriales bacterium
CGCCTGTCGAGCGCTGCCGGCGGCGGGTCAGCTCGTCCTCCACCGGCCACGCCACCCACCCGTCCGCGGCGTCCTCCGCCAACCGCGGCTCCCGACCGGCCGGTCCGCCCACGGACTCCACCTGCGGCAGCGGCCCGAACCCGGCGTGCGCCATCGGCCGGGCCAGCTGCCCGGACAGCACCGCGGCGGAGGCGCCGAGGTCGACCAGCCCGGCCCGCAGCGTCGCCTCGACCTCGGCCACGGCCGCCTCGGTGGTCCGCACGCCGAGCTCGGCCGCGTGCTCCCGGGCCCAGCCGAGCAGCTCGGCGACCAGCTCCTCCCGGCGCCCGGGCAGCCGCCGCAGCGACTCCGCGTCCAGCCGGGTCTGGGCCTGGCGCAGGTCCCGGCCCAGCGCGAACAGCTCCCGCAGCCGCTCCCGCCGGTGCCGGGCCAGCGCGTTGACCAGCCACGCGCTCAGGGCCGGCCGGCGCAGCGCCTGCAGCTCCCGGGCCAGCTCCCGGTGCCCGGCCGCGCGCGCCTGCCGGGCCACCTGGTCGCGGGCCGCGACGAACCGCGCCGGCGGCACCAGGTAGAGCTCCGCGGCGATCTCGTCGGTCTCCGACAAACGCATCCGGACCATGATGCATGGACCGCGCCACCTGTCCATCCGGGGACCGCAGTGGTGATCACCGGCCGGGACGACGCAGACTGGATCATCCGGACCCGACACCGCGCGGAGGCGAGATGCAGGCCGTCTGGAAAGGCGTGGTCTCCTTCGGGCTGGTCTCGATCCCGGTCCAGCTGTTCGCCGCCACCGAAGAGCACAACGTGTCCTTCCGGCAGGTCCACGTCTCCGACGGCGGCCAGATCCGCTACCGCCGGGTCTGCACGGCCGACGGCGAGGAGGTCCCGTACGGGGACATCGCCCGCGGCTACGAGCTGCCGGACGGGCAGGTCGTGGTGCTCACGGACGAGGACTTCGCGCAGCTGCCGCTCTCGACCAGCCGGGCGATCGAGGTCCTGGGCTTCGCCGACGCCGACAGCGTCGACCCGGTGCGGCTGTCCCGCAGCTACTACTGCGACCCGACCGGGCCGGACTCCAAGGCGTACGTGCTGCTGCGCGAGGCGCTGCAGCGCACCGGCAAGGTCGCGCTGGTCAAGGTCGCGCTGCGGGGCAAGGAGTCCCCGGCGGTGCTGCACCCGCGCGACGGGGTGCTCGTGCTGCACCTGCTGCTGTGGGCCGACGAGGTCCGCAAGCCCCGCTTCGCGTTCCGCGCCGACGAGACCCCGCCGCGGCCGCGCGAGCTGGCCGCCGCGGAGGCGTACATCCACACGCTGACCGGCACGACCGAGCCCGACGACCTGGTCGACCGCTACCAGGCCGCGCTGCGCGAGCTGGTCGAGGCCAAGATCGCCGGCCGGCAGCTGGAGCCGGCCCCGGCCCCGGCCGCCCTCGACCCGGCCGACACCCTGATGGAGGCGCTGCGCCGCAGCGTCGAGCAGGCCCGCCAGGACCGCCCGGAGCCGGCCCCGGTCAAGAAGTCGAAGAAGAAGCACCGCTAGGTGCGTGTCTCATGGGCGTCACCGGCGCCGCCAGATACTCATGAGACGCGCCCCAGGACCGGGGGCGGCGGCCGTCGGGAGCGGGGTACGGCCGGGCGGACCGGGGCGGGGTCCGAATGCGGTCCGGGGCGGGACC
>DATINN010000740.1:0-3870 GCA_035474175.1 Mycobacteriales bacterium
CACCGGGTCGAGGACACCCAGCACCTTCCGGGTCGCGTCCGGGAGCGGGCCGTCGGCCAGCGGGACGACCTCGTCGGCGTGCGCGTCGTTGACCGGCGCGCCCTGCCCCCGCAGGGTGCAGATCCACCCGGCCAGCACCCGGACGGCCCCGGCGGGCATGCGGCCCGCGGCCCGCTCCCGCGCCACGGTGGGCAGGATCCGTACCGGCAGCTTCTGGGACCCGTCGGCGGCGATCTGCTCCAGCTGGTGCTCGATGCGCGGGTTGGCGAACCGCTCCAGCAGCGCGGCCCGGTAGGCGGCCAGGTCACCCTCGGGCAGGTCCACGTACGGCGAGGCCTCCGCCCACCACTGCTCCAGCCACGACCGGCAGGTCCCGTCGGCGACCGCGTCGGCGACCGTCCGGTGCCCGCGGGCCGAGCCCGCGTACGCCAGCAGGGAGTGGCCGCCGTTGAGCAACCACAGCTTGCGGTGCTCGAACGGGGTGATGTCGTCGGTGAAGACCGCGCCGGCCTCCTCCCACTGCGGCCGGCCGCCGGCGAAGGTGCCGCTGAGCACCCACTCGGAGAACGGCTCGGTCGCGACCGGCGCCCGGTCCGTGCGGCCGGTGGCCTCCCGGACCGCGTCCCCGTCGGCAGGGGTGGTGCGGGGGGTGATCCGGTCGACCGTGGTCGTGACCGTCGAGACGGTGCTCCCGATCCAGGCGGCCAGGCCGGGGTCGACGGCCTCGGCCAGGTCGCCCACGACGCGGGCGACGACCTCGCCGTTGCCGGGCAGGTTGTCGCAGGGCAGCAGGGTGAACGGGCCGGCGTCGGCGCGGCGCCGGGCGCCCAGGCCGGCGACCAGGCGCCCGGGAGCGGACCGGACCAGGCCGGTCGGGTCGCGCCGCAGCGTCTCGATGTCGGCGCGGACCGTGGGGTCGTCCCGGTTGAGCCCGCCGTCGGCGCCGCGCAGGTAGCCGGCCTCGGTGACGGTGATGCTGACCGCCCTCACCCCGGCCGAGGCGAAGCAGTCGAGCCAGGCCCGGTGGTCGTCGGCGGCGTGGGCCCGGGCGACGCTGCCGATCACCTCGAACCGGTCCCCGTCGGCGGCCCGGGTGATCAGCGTGTAGAGGCCGTCCTGCGGGGACATCGCCTCGGCCAGCTTGGCGCCGCGGCCGGCGAAGGCGGCGATGCCCCACTCGGCCGCGTCCGGCGCCTGCTCGGTGTACCAGGCCTGGTGGGCGCGGAAGAAGTTGCCCAGCCCCAGGTGGACCAGCGCCACCGGGGCGGCCGGGCGGCCGTCGCCGGCGGCTCGGGACAGGGCGGTCACAGCTTGAACACCTCCTGGGGCCGGCCGGCCACCAGGTCGACCGCGGTCTCGACGGCCTCGCCCTCGTCGATGCGGTGCTCGGCGACGAGACCGGCGAGGTAGCCGCAGTCGATCCGGCGGGCCATGTCGTGCCGGGCCGGGATCGAGCAGAAGGCCCGGGTGTCGTCGACGAACCCGGACGTACGGCTGAAGCCGGCGCTCTCGGTGACGGCGGCGCGGAAGCGGCGGACCGCGTCCGGCGCGTCCAGGAACCACCAGGGCACGCCGACGTACAGGCAGGGGTAGAAGCCGGCCAGCGGACCCAGCTCCCGGGAGAACACCGTCTCGTCGAGGGTGAAGACGACCAGGTGCAGGTTGGGGTCGGTGCCGTAGCGCTCCAGCAGCGGCCGCAGGGCGTCGGTGAACTCCACCCGCAGCGGGATGTCCGCGCCGACGTCGGCCCCGAACTTCTCCGCGGTGGGCCGGTGGTGGTCGCGGCGCACCCCCGGGTGCAGCGTCATGACCAGACCGTCCTCGGTGGACATCCGGGCCATCTCCAGCAGCATGTGCCGGCGCAGGGCCACGGCCTCGGCCGCGCCGGCCGTGCCGGCCAGGGCGGCGGCGTAGATCCGCTCGGCCTCGGCCGGCTCCAGCGGGTCGGTGCGCACGTCCTCGTGGCTGTGGTCGGCCGAGGTGGCGCCGTGGTCGAGGAAGTGGCGGCGGCGGCGCTCCATCGCGGTCACCCAGCCGGCGTAGCTGCCGGTGTCGGTGTCGGCGGCCCGGCCCAGCCGGGCGACGGCGTCGGGCCACCCCGCCTCGGCCGCCTCCAGGTAGCGGTCCGGGCGGAAGGTCGGGATCACCCGGCCGGACCAGGTCGGGTCGGCCACCAGCGCGGCGTGTGCGGACAGGTCGCTGCAGGGGTCGTCGGTGGTGGCCAGCACGGAGATGCCGAACCGCTCGTACAGGGCCCGGGGGCGGTATTCAGGCCGGGCCAGCCGCTCGGCGACCTGGTCGTAGATCGCGTCCGCGGTCGCCGCCGAGGGCCGTACGGTCACGTCGAAGATCCCGCCGAGCTCCGCGTCCAGCCAGTAGCGCATCGGGGTGCCGCGGAACACCGGCCAGTGCGAGCACAGCTGCCGCCACACCGCCCGGGCCTGGTCCTCGGCCAGCGGGCCGGCGCCGACGCCGAGCGCGTCCAGCGGGACGCCGCTGGCATGCAGCAGCCGGGTGACGTAGTGGTCCGGGGTGACGAAGAGGCTGGCCGGGTCCCGGAACGGCTCGTCGTCGAGCAGGATCCGCGGGTCGACGTGGCCGTGCGGGGAGATGATCGGGAGCTGCCGCACCGCGTCGTAGAGCCGGCGGGCGACCGCGCGGACGGACGGGTCCGCGGGCAGCAACCGGTCGGGGTGCAGCTCGAGCGCCGGATCAGGGGAGGCCATGCCCGTCAGCCTGCGCGCCTCGGGCCGACCCGGCAATCATCTGGCCCCAGTTTCGGGGAGGGATTGCATTGTGTCGCCCGGCTGCGCAAAGTGCAGGAGGGCGCAGGACGGCATCGACAGCTCGGAGGCGACCGATGACACAGACGACGACCTCGGAGCGGGCGGTGGCGGCAGCGGCGACGATCGGCGGCCCGGCCGACACGCTCACCGAGGAGCAGGTCCGCGCGTTCGTGCACGAGCAGCTGGCCGGCGTCGATCTCGACGGCCGCAGCGTGTGCGTGCTGGTGCCGGACGGCACCCGCAGCTGCCCGATGCCGCTGCTGCTCGGGGCGGTGCACGAGGCGCTGCACGGCCGGGTCAGCCGGCTGACCGTGCTGGTGGCACTGGGCACCCACTCCCGGATGGGCGAGACCGAGCTGTCCCAGCACCTCGGCTACCCGGCCGGGGCGTTCGCGGAGCGCTATCCCGGCGCCACCGTGCTCAACCACAAGTGGTGGGATCCGCACACGTTCGCCTCCGTCGGCACGATCGGCGCGGAGCGGATCGCCGAGCTGTCCGAGGGCCGGTTCCGCCAGCCGGTCGAGGTGCGGCTCAACCGGGCCGTCGTCGAGCACGACGTGACGCTGGTCGTCGGCCCGGTGTTCCCGCACGAGGTGGTCGGCTTCTCCGGCGGCAACAAGTACTTCTTCCCCGGGGTGTCCAGCCAGGAGGTCATCAACGTCTCGCACTGGCTCGGCGCCCTGATCACGAGCGCGGAGATCATCGGCACCCGCGGCACCACCCCGGTCCGGGCGCTCATCGACGAGGCGGTGTCGCTGGTCCCCGGGGACAAGCTCGCGTTCTGCGTGGTGGTCCGGTCCGGGTCGAGGGCGCTGCACTCGATGGCGTTCGGGGGGCCGGTGGACGCCTGGGCCGCGGCCGCCGACGTGGCCGCGGAGACCCACGTCCGCTACCTGGACGCCCCGGTACGCCGGGTGCTGTCGGTGATCCCGGGCATGTACCACGACATCTGGACCGCGGCCAAGGGCTTCTACAAGGTCGAGCCCGTCGTCGCCGACGGCGGCCAGGTCGTGCTCTACGCTCCGCACGTGACCGAGATCTCCAGCACCCACCCGGAGATCAACGAGGTCGGCTACCACTGCCG
>DATINN010000741.1:0-5266 GCA_035474175.1 Mycobacteriales bacterium
CCGGGCGAATACCGGATGCAGCAGGTCGACGTGGAGCGCTCGCAGGAGTTCCGCAAGTGCATCGAGTGCTTCCTGTGCCAGGACGTCTGCCACGTGGTGCGTGACCACGAGGAGAACAAGGAGCAGTTCGCCGGGCCGCGGTTCCTCATGCGGGTCGCGGAGCTGGACATGCACCCGCTGGACCAGGCCGACCGCAAGGACGTGGCCCAGGAGGAGCACGGGCTGGGCTTCTGCAACATCACCAAGTGCTGCACCGAGGTCTGCCCGGAGCACATCAAGATCACCGACAACGCGCTGATCCCGATGAAGGAGCGCGTGGTCGACCGCAAGTACGACCCGCTGGTCTGGCTGGGCAACAAGATCAAGCGCCGCCCGGACCACACCTCCACGACGGACTGAGTCAAGTCGGGGGCGGCCCCCGCAACCCCCGGACGGCCGGTCGGGTGCTCTGGTGGCTCCCGACCGGGCTTCGTCCAACGAGCCCCGCGCAGGCGCGGAGGACCCCAAGAGCGTCTACGACAAGGGGGCGGACCCATGTGGGTCCGCCCCCTTCGCTCGTCAGACCGCTTGCTCCAGGGCGGTGAACTCGTCGTCGGTCAGCTCGATGGCGGCGGCGGCGACGTTTTCCTCCAGGTGCTCGACCGAGGACGTGCCCGGGATCGGCAGCACCACCGGGGAGCGGCGCAGCAGCCAGGCCAGCGCCAGCTGACCCGGCGTGGCCCCGTGCCGGGAGGACATCTCGTCCAGCGGGCCGCCCGGGCGGGCCAGCTCGCCGACCGCGATCGGGAACCACGGGATGAAGCCGATCCCAGCCTCGGTGCAGGCGTCGAGCACGTCCTCCGAGGACCGGTCGGTCAGGTTGTAGAGGTTTTGCACGGTGGCGATGTCGGTGACCGCGCGGGCCTGCCGCAGCTGCTCCACGGTGACGTTGGAGATGCCGACGTGCTCGATCTTGCCCTCGTCCTTCAGCGCGGCCAGCTCGCCGATCGAGTCCTCGTACGGGGTGGCCGGGTCGGGCCGGTGGAACTGGTAGAGCGGGATCCGGTCCAGCTTCAGCCGCAGCAGCGACATCTCGACCTCCTGGCGGAGGTACTTCGGGTTGCCGACCGGGTGCCACTCCCCCGGCCCGGTCCGGACCAGCCCGCCCTTGGTCGCGACGACCAGGCCGGCCTTGTACGGCGCGAGCGCCTCGGCGATCAGCTCCTCGCTGACGTACGGGCCGTAGGAGTCGGCGGTGTCGATGAAGTTCACGTCCAGCTCGACCGCGCGGCGCAGCACCCGCAGGGCGCCGTCGTGGTCGGCCGGCGGGCCCCAGATCCCCTCGCCGGTGATCCGCATCGCGCCGTAGCCGAGGCGGTGCACGGGGAGGGTGCCGCCGATGGAGAAGGTGCCGCTCGCCGCGGCGGTGCTGGTGCTCGTCGTCATGCTCCTGGCGTACCCGTCCCGGGTCCCGGGTCACACGGTGACGCTGGTAACCGTTAGGGTTGCTAACCATGTTCGAGGTGGCGGAAGCGGCGGTGGAGGCCGCGCTGGCGGCCGGCGCCCGGTATGCGGACGCGCGGGCCATGCACCAGCGCAGCGAGTCGATGGCCGCGCGCAACGGCGAGGTCGAGGACCTGGCCCAGCGCGAGTCGGTCGGCGTCGGCGTCCGGGCGCTGGTCGGGTCGTCCTGGGGGTTCGTGGCGGTGCCGGACCCGACCGACCCGGAGGCCCGGCGGGCCGGTGAGCGGGCGGCCGCGGTGGCCCGGGCCTCGGCCCTGGTGCCGGGGCCGGACGTGTCCCTGGTCCCGGTCGAGGTCCGGCAGGACAGCTGGGCCGGCCCGTGCGAGGAGGACCCGCTCTCGGTCCCGCTGGGCGAGAAGGGCGACCTGGTCGCCGGGGTGACCGCGACCATGCGGGCGGCCGGGGTGCAGCTGGCCGAGGCCAGCTACTCGATCTGGGACACGGCCAAGTGGTTCGTCTCCAGCGAGGGCTCCCGCATCGACCAGCGCATCCGCGAGTGCGGCGCGGCCATGAACGCGACCGCGATCGGGGCCGGCGAGACCCAGCGCCGGTCCTACCCCGGCATCCGGGGGCAGTACGGCACCCGCGGCTGGGAGCTGGTCCGCTCGCTCGACCTGCCGGCCAACGCCGAGCGGATCGCGGCCGAGGCGCAGGCGCTGCTGACCGCGCCGGAGTGCCCGGCCGGCGAGACCGACCTGATCCTGGGCAGCGAGCAGATGGCGCTGCAGATCCACGAGTCGGTCGGGCACGCGGTCGAGCTGGACCGGATCCTGGGCTGGGAGGCGGCGTTCGCCGGCACGTCCTGGCTCGACCTGGCCCAGCTCGGGTCGCTGCGCTTCGGCTCCGACCTGATGACGATCACCGCCGACGCGACGCTGCCGGGGGCGCTGGGCTCCTTCGGCTACGACGACGAGGGCTCGCCGGCCGCGCCGGTGGACATCGTCCGCGACGGCATCTGGACCGGCGTGCTGGCCGGGCGCGACTCGGCCTCCGTCGCCGGCCTCGGCTACGGCGGGATGGTCCGGTCCGACGGCTGGGCCCGGCTGCCGATGGTGCGGATGACCAACGTCGGGCTGCTGCCCGGGTCCTCGTCGCTGGAGGACATGATCGCCGCCACCGAGGACGGCATCCTGATGGACACCAACCGGTCCTGGTCGATCGACGACCGCCGGCTCAACTTCCAGTTCGGCTGCGAGATCGGCTGGGAGATCAAGAACGGCCGGCGCGGGCGGATGCTGCGCAACCCGACGTACACGGGGATCAGCCCACGATTCTGGGGGTCCATGGACATGATCGGCGACCGGCCGGAGTGGACCTTCTGGGGCACGCCCAACTGCGGCAAGGGGCAGCCGGCCCAGGTCGGGCACACCGGTCACCCGTCGGTGCCGTGCCGCTTCCGCGGCGTCCGGGTCGGGGTGCGGGCATGAGCCCGCGCGAGTGCCCGCAGCGCGGGCGGGGAGCGACGAGGGCCGGTCGGCCGGCGCTTGCGCCTGCCGACCTGTCCGAGGAGCGGGCACAGTGACGGCCCGGGAGGACCTGGCCGCGCGCGTGCTGGACCTGGTCCGGTCCGTCGCCGGGCCCGCGGCCGAGGCCGAGGTCCACGTCAGCTCGCAGATTCGGGGGCTGACCCGGTTCGCGCGCTCGTTCGTGCACCAGAACGTCGTCGACACCAGCGAGCGGATCCGGCTGCGGGTGCTGGTCGACGGCTCCTGGGCCACGGTCAGCACCGACCGGGCCGACGCCGACGCGCTGGTCGCCACCGTCGAGTCCGCGGTCGGCGCGGCCCGGCTGCGCCCGGCCGACGCGGCGTTCCCGGGGCTGGCCCCGGCCACGCCGCTGGCCACAACCGGCAACTGGGACGACGCGACCGCGGACGCCACCCCGGACCAGCGGGCCGCGGTCGTGCGGGAGTTCGTCGCGGCCGCCGGCGGCCTGGAGGCGGCCGGGTTCGTGGAGACCGTCCGGGTCGAGGGCGTGTACGCCAACACCCGGGGCCAGTCCGTGGCCGGCCGCTGCACCGGCAGCGCCGCCGACGGGATCGCCCGGGTGCCGGGCGCGGACGGCGTGGCCCGGCAGGGCTCGTTCCGGCTCGGCGACCTCGACGGCGCCAACCTGGGCCGGGTCGCGGCGGCCAAGGCCCGCACCGGCGCCGACCCGGTCGACCTGCCGCCGGGCGACTACGAGGTCGTGCTGGAGCCGTCCTGCGTCGCCGACCTGCTGCACTTCCTGCTCGACTACGGCTTCAACGGCAAGATGGTGGCCGAGGGGCGCTCGTTCCTGCGCCCGGGCGAGCGCCAGTTCGACCCCGCGCTGCGGCTGTGGGACGGGTCGGGCGACGAGTGGTCGACGGTCCTGCCGTACGACGCCGAGGGGACGCCGCGGCGCCGGCTCGACCTGATCGTGGACGGGGTCGGCGCGGCGGTGGTGCACGACCGCCGGACGGCGGCCGCGGCCGGCGGCGAGTCGACCGGGCACGCGGTCGAGGGCGGGGAGCGGTTCGGGCCGGAGCCGGCGCAGCCCCGGGTCGGCGCGGGTCCCGGCGGGTCGACGGCCGAGCTGGCCGCCGGCCTGCGGCGCGGGCTGCTGGTCAGCGACTTCTGGTACACCCGGATCCTCGACCCGCGCACGGCGGTGGTGACCGGACTGACCCGCAACGGCGTCTGGCTGGTCGAGGACGGGCAGCTGGTCTCGCCGGTGAGCACGCTGCGCTTCACCCAGTCCTACCCCGACGCGGTCGTGCCCGGGGCGGTGCTCGGGGTCGGCTCCGAGCTGGCCGCCGTGCCGGTGCGGGGGCCGGAGCACCTGGTGGTCGCGCCCAGCCTGCACCTGGCCGGCTGGCACATCACCGGCGGGGCCGCGGGCTAACCGGCGGCGCGCACGATCTCGTCGATGCGGGCCGCCAGCTCGACGTCCTTGCCGGTGACCCCGCCCGCCGAGTGGGTGGCGAGGACGAAGGTCAGCGTGCTGTAGCGGATGTCGATGTCCGGGTGGTGGTTGGCCTCCTCGGCCGCCGCCGCGACCCGGTCGACCGCGGTGATGGCGGCCGGGAAGCTCGGCAGCTCGGCGGTCCGGGTGATCCCGTCCGGGCCGCCGGTCCAGCCGTCCAGTCCGGACAGGGCGGAGTCGATCGCGTTCTGGTCCAGGAGCTCGCTCATGGGGCGAGTCTGGCACTGTGTCGCGGATGCGGGTCGTGGTGGGCGCGGTGCTGCGGGACCGGACCGGGCGGGTGCTCGGCGCCCGGCGGACCACCCCGCCGGGCTGGGAGTTCCCCGGCGGCAAGGTCGAGCCGGGTGAGACCGAGGCGGCCGCACTGGTCCGCGAGCTGCGCGAGGAGCTGGGCGTCACGGCCGAGGTCGGCGAGCGGGTCGGCCCGGACGTGCCGATGCCGGAGGACCGCGTCCTGCGCGTCTACGCGGCCCGCGTCACGGCCGGCCGGCCGCAGCGGCTCGAGCACGCCGAGCTGCGCTGGTTCGACCACGCGGACCTGGCCACCGTGCCGTGGCTGCCGGCCGACCTGCCGATCGTCGCGGCGTTGCTGGCAGGCTGATCACTCGTCGAGGAGCGCCTCCAGGGCGGGCAGCGCGGCGACGAGCGCGGCGCGCTGCTCCGCCGGGAGCGCGGCCACCCGCGCGCTGAGCAGGTTGGTGCGCTCGCGCCGGGCCGCGGCCAGCGCCTCGGCCCCGCCCGGCGCGAGCGCGACCAGCGAGCCGCGCGCGTCGGACGGGTCGGGCCCGCGGGTGGCCAGCCCGGCCTCGACCATCGC
>DATINN010000742.1:0-2432 GCA_035474175.1 Mycobacteriales bacterium
GTCGGGTCGTCCACGGACGCCGCGCACCGAGGGTGCGGGGCGGTCCGGTGTGGACGGTCAGCCCGTCTGGCAGGACACGGAACGCCGCTCACCAAATGGTGGGCGCGTTCCGCTGTGGACGGTCAGCCCGTCTGGCAGGACACGGAACGCCGCTCACCGATGGGTGGGCGGCGTTCAGGTGATCGGTTGCGTGGGAACGCCGCCCACGGGTGGTGGGCGGCGGTCCGGTGTGGACGGTCAGGCGAGCAGGTCGCGGGCCGGCCGGCGCGGGGTCCGGGGCGGCAGCGGCCCGGCCGGCCGGCCGAGCCGGAGGATGAGCTGCGGCCAGCCCGGCAGCCGCAGCTCGTCCCGCAGCTGCTGCCGCAGGCCGGGCAGCTCCACCGGCTGGTTGAGGTAGGAGGCGGCGTACCCGTCGGCGGCCGCGGACAGCAGCACCCGCATCAGGGCCTGCCCGCCGCGGAGCCAGTCGACCCGGGTGTCCTCCGGCGTGTGCAGCACCGTGACGAACGGGTGCTCCTCGGCCGGGCCGGCGTGCCGGGGCCGGTCGGTCCGGGCCCCGCCGGCGAAGTCCCGCAGCGGGAACTCGGCCGAGTGCCCGGCCGCGGCCGTGACCCCGAACGCCGACGGCGGCACCCCGGCACCCTCCTCCACCCGGGCCAGCGCGGTCCAGGTGTCCAGCTCGG
Organism: Mycobacteriales bacterium; assembly: GCA_035474175.1. Classification (GTDB taxonomy): domain Bacteria; phylum Actinomycetota; class Actinomycetes; order Mycobacteriales; family CADCTP01; genus CADCTP01. The sequence goes on from DATINN010000742.1 coordinate 684, forward strand.
CCAGGTAGGCCGGGTCGCGCTGCTGGATCCGCTCGGCCGCGCCGACCAGGGCGGACACGCCGGTCCGCTCGCCCGGCCCCTCGACCCAGCGCAGGTCGGCGCCCTCGATCTCGGCCGCGTGCCGCCAGGCGATCTGCTCCGGGACCGGCACGGGACCGGGCCGGAACGGGGTCCGGACCGTACGCCGGGCCGGCCCGGCCGCGAGCAGCCGGCGCTCCTCGTCGCGGGCGCCGCGCCGGTCCCCGGCCGTCACCCGGGCGACCAGGTCCGGCTCCGCGGGGTCGGGCAGGAGCAGCACGGCGGCGTCCCGGCCCCGCGCCCGCAGCGCCAGCCGGAGCAGCAGCACGGCGGCACCGAGGCCGAGGTGGGCCTGCCGGGCGCGGGGATCGGCCACCGGCAGCAGCCGGGTCCGGTCCAGCAGCACGTCGACGTGGTCGCGCTCCACCCGGAACCGCCACGGCTGGGCGTTGTGCAGCGACGGCGCGGCCGCGCCGGCGGCGGCGAGGGTCTCGGCCTCGTCGCGCAGATCGATGGTGGTCCCGGCGTCCACCGCTCAGTCCTCCCAGCGCAGGACCGCCGACAGGGGGCGGCGACCGGTCGGCGGCGGGGTCGGCCCGGGCTGGGGGTGGCCGACCCGCAGCACCATCTGCGGGTGGTCGGGCCAGCCCATCAGCGCCCGGAACCGTTCCCGTACCGCCGGCAGGTCCACGGCCTGGGTCATCGCCGAGCTGGCCAGCCCGAGGCGCTCGGCCTCGACCGAGATCCGGGCGTAGACCTCGCCGGCCCGCAGCCGCGCCCCGGCGTCGTCGCCGGTGGTGAACACGACCAGGTACACCGGCCGCTCGTCGACGACCTCGATGAACTCCTGCCCGCCGGTGATGCCGGCCTCGAAGTCCCGCACCGGCACGTCGGTGTGCCGGGCCTCGCCCGCGGCCACCCGCGGCACCGCCGAGGCGGGCACGCCGTCGGGCGCGTCGGCGCCCGGGTAGCGGGTCCAGGACTCCAGCTCGGCCTGGTACGCCGGGTCGGCCAGCTCCAGCTCGTCCGCCCACGAGAACACGACGGCCAGGTCGAGCCGCTCGTCCGCGCGCTGCACGGCGTAGGCGTAGTGGTCCCGGCCGGCCGCGACGGCCAGCAGGGCGTTGACCGTCTCGGCCGCGACCGGCTCGGGCCGGAACGGGCGGCGGTCGGTGCGGCGGCGCTCGGCCGCCTGCGCCCGCTCCACCGTGACCGGGTCGACGGCCGTGCGGCCCACCGGGCGGATCCGGGCCAGCAGGTCGGGCCGGGCCGGGTCGGACATGCGGTCGACCTCGGTCCGCCAGCCGTCGGCGGCGAACCCCAGCCGGGCCAGCTCCAGAGCGGCGCCGCAGGACAGCAGCACGGCCCGGCCGTCGGGGTCGAGCGCGGGCAGCTGGCGGGTGCGGTCCGCGTACAGCTCCAGGACGCCGTCGCGGTGGACCCACTGCCACGGCTGCGTGTTGTGGACGGAGGGCGCTCGTACGGCGGAGCTGACGGCCCGCTCGACGTCGGACCGCGCCGGTGCCTGCGTTGTCTCGGTCATGGATCGACGCTAGGACGGCGGTCCGCCCGCGACCGGTGCCGAAGGTCCCGACCCGGACCGCCTTCTGACCCTGCCAGGTCCGCCGGCCCGCCGGCCCGCCCGTTCTGCACGGCCCGCCCGGCCCGCCCGGTCCGCCCGGTCCGCCGGCCCGCTCGGCCCGACCCGCTCCCGACGGCGGGCCGTCCCGG
>DATINN010000743.1:0-2029 GCA_035474175.1 Mycobacteriales bacterium
CCTGACCAACGTGGCCAAGCACGCCGGCCCGGAGCGGGTCGAGATGCACCTCGGGTACGGGCCGGAGGGGGTCCGGCTGCGGGTGGAGGACTTCGGGCCGGCCCGGCCGGCGCCCGCGGGTGCCGGCGGCTACGGGCTGACCGGCATGCGGGAGCGGGCCGAGCTGCTCGGCGGCACCCTGACCGCCGGGTCCACCGGCTCGGGGTTCCGGGTCGAGCTGGACGTGCCGGCGTGACCGCGCCGATCCGGGTGCTGATCGCCGACGACCAGCGGGTCGTGCGGGAAGGGCTGGGCATGGTGCTCGGCCTGCTGCCGGACGTGACCGTGGTCGGCGCCGCCTCGGACGGCCAGGAGGCGGTCGAGCTGGCCGAGCAGCTGCGCCCCGACGTCGTGCTGATGGACCTGCGGATGCCGCACTGCGACGGCGTCGAGGCGACCCGGCAGCTGCGCGGGCGCGTGCCGGGCACCAGGGTCGTCGTGCTCACGACGTACTCCGACGACCGGTCCGTGCTCGACGCGCTGCGGGCCGGGGCCCGCGGCTACCTGACCAAGGACGCGGGCGGCGCGGAGATCCGGGCCGCGCTGCGGCAGGTCCTCGACGACGCCGCCGCCATCGACCCGGCCGTGCAGCACCACCTGGTCGACGCGATCGCGACCGGCCACCCGGACCCGCCGGCGGTCGCGGACACCCCCGGCGCGCTGACCCCGCGCGAGGCCGAGGTGCTCGCGCTGATCGCCACCGGGCTGTCCAACACCGAGATCGCCGGCCGCCTGGTGATCAGCGAGGCCACGGTGAAGACGCACGTCAACCACCTGCTGACCAAGATCGACGCCCGCGACCGGGCCCAGGCCGTCGCCTACGCCTACCAGCGCGGGCTGCTGCGCTGACCGCGGATCCCGGTTGACGCGGCGGGTAGTCCTTGGGGGTGGAACGGGCGGCGGGGACCGCGTACCTGGAGCTGGTGACGGAGCTGCTGCAGCGGCAGCGGCGGGCCGATCCGGTGGCGGGGGTGTGGGAGGCGGCCGACCTGCAGTGGTGGTTCACCCGCGACCCGCACCCGGACGAGCAGGACGCCGCCTTCTGGCGCGGCGGGGACGGTGCGCCGGTCACCGCGGCGGTGTTCACCCGGTGGGCCGCCGACCGGTACGGGTGTGACGTGCTGGGGGTGCCGACCCCGGCGGCGTGGGAGTTCGTGGCCGCCCGGGCGGCGGAGCTGCCGGGCGCGACGATCGAGATGGCGGTCGCGCCGGGGACCGGGGACGCCGCGGCCCGGGCCGGTTTCACCGGGCCGGGCGAGACGCTGGAGATGTGCTGGCTGGACGCGGCCGACCGGCCGGACCGGCGGGACCCGCCCGAGGGGTACGCGATCGTGCCGCGGCCGGAGCAGACCGGGCCGCACCCGATGGCGAAGCGCAACGGGCCCGCGGTCGAGGCCCGGCTGCGGCAGTGCCCGCTCTACGACCCCGCCCTCGACCTGGCCGTGCTGGCCCCGGACGGCAGCCCGGCGGCGTACGCGCTGTTCTGGCCCGACCAGCGCACCGGCGTCGGGCTGGTCGAGCCGGTGCGGGTCGAGGACGGGCACGCCGGCCGCGGGGTCGCCGGCACGCTGCTGAGGGCCGGGCTGGACGGGCTCGCCGCCCGCGGCTGCACCCGGTTGAAGGTGGGCCACGAGCCGGCGAACACCGCCGCCCGCCGGCTCTACCTCGGCGCCGGCTTCCGGCCGGGACAGCGCGTCACGTCCCGGACCCGCCCGGGTGGCGGGGCGGGCTGACCGGGTGCGCGCGGTGGCAATCCGGACCGCGCCCCGGCTCCGCCCGGACCGGGTGCGCGGGCGGTGGCAATACAGTGGGGCCATGGCGGAGTGGGAGTACGCGCCGGCCCCCGAGTCCGTGGCGATCGGACGGCTGCGCGAGTCGTACGGGATGTTCGTCGACGGCGCGTTCGCGGCCGGCGGGGAGACGTTCAAGACCGTCAACCCGGCGACCGAGGAGGTGCTGGCCGAGGTCGCGATGGCGGGCGAGGCCGACG
>DATINN010000744.1:0-3061 GCA_035474175.1 Mycobacteriales bacterium
GCCACCGACCTCGCCGGACTGGCCGCGCTGCTGGCCGGCGCCGACGCCGTCGTGGTCGGCAACACGGGCCCCGCGCACCTCGCCGCCGCCGTCGGCACCCCGGTCGTCTCGCTGTTCGCGCCGGTCGTGCCGGCTGCCCGCTGGGCCCCGTACGGGGTGCCGAGCGTGCTGCTGGGCGACCAGGACGCGCCCTGCCGGCTGACCCGGGCCACCGTCTGCCCGGTCCCGGGCCATCCCTGCCTGGACACGGTGACCGGCACCGACGCCGTCGTGGCGGTCGAGAAGCTGGTGAGCGCATGAGGGTCCTGAGCTGGCACGTGCACGGCGCCTGGAGCACGGCGTTCGTGCAGGGCGGGCACGACTACCTGGTGCCCGTCGTCCCGGACCGCGGCCCGGACGGGCGCGGCCGGGCGCAGACCTACACCTGGCCGTCCGGCGTGCGCGAGGTGACGCCGGCGCAGCTGGCGTCCGAGGACGTCGACGTCGTCGTCCTCCAGCGTCCGCGCGACCTGGAGCTGGCCCGCGAGTGGCTGGGGGGCCGGCGGGTCCCGGCCGTGTACGTCGAGCACGACTGCCCGCGCGGCGACGTCCCGCACACCCGCCACCACCTGGCCGACCGCGACGACGTCCCGGTCGTGCACGTGACCCACTTCAACGCGCTGATGTGGGACTCCGGCCGGGCCCCGACGACGGTCATCGAGCACGGCGTGGTCGACCCCGGTCCACTGTGGACCGGCGAGCTGGAGCGGACCGCGATCGTGGTCAACGACCCGGCCCGGCGGGGCCGGCTGGTCGGCGCCGACCTCGTCCCGGTCTTCGCCCGGATCGCCCCGGTTGACCTGTTCGGCATGAACACCGACCGGATCAGCGGCGTCGAGGGTGTCGTCGCTCACGATCTGCCGCAGCTCGAGATGCACAACCAGCTGGCCAGGCGCAGGGTGTATGTGCACCCGTTCCGGTGGACGTCACTGGGGCTGTCACTGGTCGAGGCCATGCACCTCGGCATGCCGGTGGTGACCCTGGCGACCACGGAGGCGGTCGAGGCGGTGCCGCCGGGTGCGGGAGCGTGCTCCAACCGGATGGACGTGCTGACCGGTGCCGTACGGCGCCTGCTGGCCGATCCGGCCGAGGCCGCGGCGGCCGGGCGGGTGGCCCGCCGGGCGGCGCTGGCCCGGTACGGCCTGGCCCGCTTCCTGGACGACTGGGACCGACTGCTGAAGGAGGTGACCCGATGAAGATCGCCATGGTGTCGGAGCACGCCAGCCCGCTCGCCGAGGTCGGGGGAGTGGACGCGGGTGGTCAGAACGTGCACGTCGAGTCGCTCGCCCGTGCCCTCGCCCGGGCCGGCCACGACGTCACCGTCTACACGCGACGCGACGGTCCCGAGCTGCCGGACCGCATCCGCACCGCCGACGGGACCGTGGTCGAGCACCTGAGCGCGGGGCCGGCGGCGCCGCTGCCCAAGGACGACCTGCTGCCGCTGCTCGGGGAGATCAGCTCCGCGCTGGCCGCGCGGCTGGCCGCGGACCGCCCGGACGTGGTGCACGCCCACTTCTGGATGTCCGGCCTGGCCGCGCTGGCGGCCACCCGCGAGCTCGACATCCCGGTGGTGCAGACCTTCCACGCGCTCGGCGTGACCAAGCGGCGCTTCCAGGGCCGGCAGGACACCAGCCCGCCGGCCCGGATCCGGATGGAGCGGGCGCTGGCCCGCGACGTCGACCGGGTCGTCGCGACCTCCACCGACGAGGTCGGCGAGCTGCTGCGCATCGGCGCGGTCCGGGACCGGATCACGGTCGTGCCCTGCGGCGTGGACGTCGACCAGTTCCGGCCGGACGGCCCGGCCGCGGAGAAGGGCGACCGGCCGCGGCTGCTGTGCATCGGCCGGCTGGTGCCGCGCAAGGGCTTCGACACGGTGATCCGGGCGCTGGCCGCGGTGCCGGAGGCCGAGCTGGTCATCGCCGGCGGCCCGGTGGCGGAGAAGCTCGACGACGACCCGGAGGCGGCCCGGCTGCGGCGGCTGGCCGAGCGGTTCGGGGTGGCCGACCGGGTCCGGCTGGTCGGCGCGATCCCGCGCCCGGACATGCCGGCGCTGCTGCGCTCGGCCGACGTGGTCGTCTGCACGCCCTGGTACGAGCCGTTCGGCATCGTGCCGCTGGAGGCGATGGCCTGCGGCGTCCCGGTGGTCGCCAGCGCGGTCGGCGGCTTCCTGGACACGGTGGTGGACGGCGCGACCGGCACGCTGGTGCCGCCACGCCGGCCGGACAAGCTGGCCGCCGCGATCCGCAAGCTGCTGGCCGAGCCGTTCTGGCGGGAGGCGTACGGGACGGCCGGGGTCGACCGGGCCCGCTCCCGTTACTCCTGGGACCGCATCGCCGCCGGCACCCTGGCCGTGTACGAGGACCTGCTCGGCGCGGGCGCCCCGGTCACCGAGGACGAGCTGGCCGAGGACGAGATGAACGCGGCCGGGACCCCGGCGTGACGCTCCGGCCCCTCGTCGTCGTCGGCGACGCCCTGCTGGACCGGGACGTGACCGGCCGGGCCGAGCGGCTCAGCCCGGACGCGCCGGTGCCGGTGGTCAGCGCGCTGACCGAGACCGACCGCCCGGGCGGGGCCGGTCTGGCCGCGCTGCTGGCCGCCCGGGACGGGCTGGACGTCGTGCTGGTGACCGCGCTCGGCGCCGACCCGGCCGGGGAGCGGGTCGCGGCGCTGCTGGCCGAGGCCGGCGTCACCGTGGTGGCCGGGCGGCTGCCCGGTCTGACCCCGGCCAAGGAGCGGGTCCGGGTGGCCGGCCAGTCGCTGCTGCGGCTGGACCGGGAGGAGACCGCGCCCGGCCCGCCGGGGGTCACCGACGCGATGCTGGCCGCGGTCCGCGGCGCCGGGGCCGTGCTGGTCTCCGACTACGGGCGCGGGCTGGCGGCCGACGCCCGGTTGCGGGCCGAGCTGGAGCGGGCCGCCCGCCGGGTGCCGGTGGCGTCCGTGCAGGAGAAGGTGCCGCCGTTTCTCTAGCGCAGCGGCAAAGGGTGGGTGACCGCCGAGTACGGAATGCTGCCGCGCGCGACGA
>DATINN010000745.1:0-2016 GCA_035474175.1 Mycobacteriales bacterium
GCCGCCGGGGCGTGCCTTCCGCAACGACTCGATGGTGGAGACCCAGCTCGCCCTGCTCGACGCCGACCCCTCCGGCCCGGCCCAGGTCAAGGCGCTGGCCCGGATCGCGGCGGCGGCCCGGGACCGGGACGCGTACGTGCCGCGGGCCCAGCGGCCGGCCCGGGTGGACGTGCTGCCGGCCCGGATCACGCTCAGCGAGGTGCTGGCGCTGCCGGCGCCGCCGCGGCCGGCGAGCCCGATGTGGGCGCTGGTCGGAGTCGGCGGCGACGAGCTGGCCCCGACGGGGGTCGACCTCGACGACGACGGGCCCGGGTTCGTGATCGGCGGGCCGGCCCGCTCCGGCCGGTCGACCGCGCTGCTCACCGTGGCCGGGTCGCTGCTCGACGGCGGCAGCGAGCTGGTCGTGGTCACCCCGCGGCCGTCCCCGCTGCGGCACCTGGCCGGTGCGCCCGGGGTGCTCGGCGTGCTCACCGGCACCCCCACCGAGCAGGACCTGTACGGGCTGCTCGACCTGGCCCTGGGCCCGGTCGCCGTGCTCGTCGACGACGGCGAGCTGCTGGTGGACGCGCCCTGTGCGCCGGCCTTCGAGGCGGTGCTGCGGGAGGGCCGGGACGGGCAGCGGGCGCTGGTCGTGGCCGGCACCACCGGCGAGATGGTCAACGGCTACCGCGGCTACGTGGTCGAGGCGCGCAAGACCAAGTCCGGCGTGCTGCTCAACCCGGAGCACCCGATGGAGGGCGAGCTGCTCGGCATCAAGCCGCCGCGCAGCGCCGTCGGCCCGATGCCGAAGGGACGCGGCCTGCTCGTGCTGCGCGGGTCCTACCTGCCGGTCCAGGTCCCGATGCCGGACGCCTGAGCCGTGCCCCGGCGGCGGCGCGGACCCGGGCCCTCGGGCGAACGGGCGATGCGACACGCTGCTACCGTCCGGGGCCGGCAGGAGGCGTCAGGGGGCACGGTGCGGACGAAGATCGCGATCATCGGCGGGACGGTCATGGCCGCGCTCGTCGCGGCGACGGTGCTGGTCTGGCCGGGCTCGCCGGCCGGGGCGGCGGTGCTGGCCGCGACCGGCCAGGTGGTCACCGTGTCCGCGCCCAGCTCCACCAGCACGACCGCCACGGTCGAGGCGTGGTCCCGGCAGGCCGACGGCCGCTACAAGCGAGTGGCTTACTTCCCCGGCGCCCGGATCGGCTCCCAGGGCATGGGCGCGACGTCGGAGGGCCTGTCCCGCACGCCGACCGGCCGCTTCCGGCTCAGCCAGCCGTTCGGGATCAAGGCCAACCCGGGCGTGACCACGTCGTACTTCAAGGTCGACGGCAACGACGTGTGGACCGGGTCGACCGGCTCGGTGATCAACCAGCATCGCCGCTGCGCGCCCGGCACCTGCCCGGCCTCGTACGGGTCGATCGAGCGGCTGAGCCAGTTTTCCGGCTCGTACGACTACGGGGTGTTCATCGGCTACAACGCACCCGCGCCGTACGGGACGGGGGCCGTCCGGGGCAAGGGGTCGGCGTTCTTCCTGCACGTGAAGAACGCGAACCCGACCGCCGGCTGCGTCGCGGTCGCGGCCAGCGAGATGGTGTGGCTGCTGCGCTGGTTCCGCTCGGCGCAGAGCCCGATGATCGCGATCGGGGTCGGCAGCGCCGCGTACAACCCGATCCCGCGCCGCTACGTCTGAGGGTCGCGCAGGGCGCGCAGCCACTCGTCGGCCTCCCGCAGCCGCGCCGGGTCGGCCCGGTAGTGCCGCCGCGTGCCGTCGGCGCGGACGGTGGCGAAGCCGGACTCGCGCAGCACCCGCAGGTGCTGCGACACCGCCGGCTGGCTGATCCCGAACTCGGCCTGCACGACCGCGCCCAGCGCGCCCGCGGACCGCTCGCCGCCGGCCAGCAGCTCCAGGATCCGGCGCCGGACCGGGTCGGCCAGCACCTCCAGCGCGTGCACGCCGGCGACGGTAGCGCCCACCGCGCGATCCGGCGCGCCCACCACGCGATCCGCTGCGTCCGCCGCGCTCACCAGGCG
>DATINN010000746.1:0-2657 GCA_035474175.1 Mycobacteriales bacterium
GGCCACCCACCTCGACGGCGTCCCCATCGAGGACAAGGACCCCGACACCTACATCAAGGACAACTCCTGAACCCGACCAAGGCTGAGTTGGCGGGGGCGTACGGGCGGGTGATCCCGGACCTGGTCGGGCCGGATGTGCGGGTGCTGCTGGTGGGGTTCAACCCGTCGATGTGGTCCGGGTGGTCGGGGCTGCACTTCGGGCGGCCGTCCAACCGGTTGTGGATCACGCTGGCCCAGGCCGGGCTGACCGGGCGGAAGCTGCGGCCCGAGGACACCGACGAGCTGCTCGCGGCCGGGATCGGCATCACCAACCTGGTCAACCGGGCCACCGCCCGCGCCGACGAGCTGACCGACGACGAGATCCGGGCCGGCGTGCCGCGGCTGGGGCAGACCGTCCGGACCTGGCGGCCGCGGACGGTCGCGATCCTCGGCATCACCGCGTACCGGACCGCGTTCCGGCGGCCGAAGGCCGTGATCGGCCCGCAGCCGGAGACCCTGGAGGGCGCCGCCCTGTGGGTGCTGCCCAACCCGTCCGGCCTCAACGCCCACTACCAGCAGCCCGCCCTCACCGCCGAGTACGCCAAGCTGGCCGCGGTCGGCTGAGTACGATCCCCGATCGTGTCCGCGCCCGCCCCGCCCGTCGTGCTCCGCTGGACGCCGACCCGGGCCGACCTCGACGACGCCCTCGCGGTCTACCGGCGCACCATGGGCCCGCGGGTGCTGATCTTCACCTACTTCCCGGCCTTCGCGCTGCTGCTGCTCGCCGCCGCGCTGATCCTGGTGGACCAGCCGCTGTTCGCGGCGGTGACCGCGGCCGGCGCGGCGGTGTTCGCCGTCTTCGCGAACCGGATCAACAACCGCGCGGTCTGGCGCAACCCGCTGGTCCGCCAGCCGGCCGAGGCGGTGGTCGGGCCGGACGCGCTGCGGATGAGCAGCCCCACCGCGACCACCGAGTGGAAGTGGGTGTCGTTCAGCCGGGCGGTGGAGACCCCGCGGTCCTTCGTCCTGCTCGGCCGGCCGTTCGCCGGGCCGGGCAAGCGCAACCTGATGTTCTGCTACCTGCCCAAGGCCGCACTCGCGCACCCGGCCGAGGCGGACCGGCTGCGCGCCCTGCTCGGCCACACCCTTCCCGGCGGCGTCGGGCCGCGCTGATCCGATCGGCTGGGCCAACCGGTCGCGGTCGGCCAGCGCGGTCAGCGCGGCGCTAGATCTCGTCGACGAGGTCGGCGATCGACTCCACGATCCGGCTGGGCCGGAACGGGAACCGGTCGATCATCGACCGGGTCGTCACCCCGGTCAGCACCAGCACCGTCTCCAGCCCGGCCTCCATGCCGGAGACGATGTCGGTGTCCATCCGGTCGCCGATCATCGCGGTGGTCTCGCTGTGCCCGCCGACCGTGTTCAGCGCCGAGCGCATCATCAGCGGGTTGGGCTTGCCGACGAAGTAGGGGTCGACGCCGGTGGCCCGGGTGATCAGGGCCGCGACCGAGCCGGTGGCCGGCAGCGCGCCCTCGGTCGACGGGCCGGTCGGGTCGGGGTTGGTGGCGATGAACCGGGCGCCACCGCCGACCAGCCGGATCGCCTTGGTGATCGCGGTGAACGAGTAGCTGCGGGTCTCCCCGAGCACCACGTAGTCGGGGTCGGACTCGGTCAGCGTGTAGCCGACCTCGTGCAGGGCGGTGGTCAGCCCCGCCTCCCCGATCGTGTACGCCGTGCCGCCCGGTCGCTGCGAGTCCAGGAACTGCGCCGTGGCCAGCGCCGAGGTCCAGATCGCGTCCGCGGGCACGTCGATCCCGGACGTCCGCAGCCGGGCGTGCAGGTCACGCGGGGTGTAGATGGAGTTGTTGGTGAGCACGAGGTAGCGCTTGCCGGACTTCTCCAGCGCCTGGATGAAGGCCTGCGCCCCCGGCACCGGCACGCCCTCGTGGACGAGGACGCCGTCCATGTCGGTGAGCCAGCACTCGGCCGGCTGCCGCTCGGTCATCCCTGCCATCGTTCTCCCCGTGGGTCAGTCGAGGCGGTGCCGGCCGGAGACGGTCTCCCCGCCGGCGTCGATCGGGTCCGCCGCCAGCGGCGCGGACGACATCCCGCCGCCGCGCCGGCGCCGGGACCGGATCAGCTCGATCGCGGCCGGCACCAGCGACAGCAGCACCACGCCGATGATGATCGGCTCGATCAGCGGCTCGACCGTCTCCCGGACGAACGTGATGTGGCCGAGGTAGTAGCCCAGCGCCAGCACCCCGCCGCCCCAGAGGATGCCCCCGACCACGCTGTACGCCGCGTACACGGCGAAGCGCATCCGGCTGGCCCCGGCCATGACCGTGGCGAACGTGCGCACGATCGGCACGAACCGGGCCAGCACGATCGTGCGGGCACCGTACTTCTCGAAGAAGTCGTGCGAGCGGTCGACGTACTCCTGCCGGAAGATGCGCGAGTCGGGCTTGTTGAACACGGCCGGGCCGGCCTTGTAGCCGATCCAGTAGCCGACCAGGTTGCCGGCGATGGCCGCGGTCGGGACCAGCACCAGCGACACCCACAGCGGCACGTCCAGCGTGCCGGTCGCGGTGAGCAGGCCGGCGCTGAACAGCAGCGTGTCCCCGGGCAGGAAGAATCCGACCAGCAGACCGCACTCGGCGAACACGATGATGAGCAGGCCG
>DATINN010000747.1:0-10002 GCA_035474175.1 Mycobacteriales bacterium
GGTGGGCGACGATCGCGCCGCCCCCGGACCTGCCGGTGCCGCTCCACGGCGACTGACCCCGCCGGGGCCGGGACTGGGCGGGGACGGGGCCGGGTAGGGGCGTGCCGTGGATCTTCCTGTGCCGGCCGACCTTGCCGAGCGCGCGGCCGCGGCCGGCGTCGCGACGACGTACCTGGACTGGGCCCGGCAGCGGGTCACCGTCGACCCGGCCGCGGTGGCCGCGACGCTGGAGCTGGTCGGGGCGCCGGCGCCGCGGGCCCTGGTCAGCACCGGGCCGTCGCCGGTGGCCGGGACCGTCGCGCTGGAGTCCGGGGAGACGGTGACCGTCGCGGCCGGCGACCCGCTGCCCCTGGGCGTGCACCGGTTCGGCGACGTCCCGCTGGTGGTGGCGCCGCCGGCGCTGCCCTGGTCCGGCGGCCGGCTGTGGGGCTGGCAGATCCAGCTCTACCAGCTGCGCTCGGCCCGGTCCTGGGGCATCGGCGACTACGAGGACCTGCGGACGATCGCGCGGGCGACGGCGGCCCGGGGCGCGGGCGTCCTGCTGGTCAACCCGATGCACGCGGTGACGCCGGTGCTGCCGATCCAGCCCTCGCCGTACTTTCCCTCGTCCCGGCGGTTCGCCGACCAGGTCGCGGTGGCGGTGGACGCGCTGCCGGAGTACCGGTCCGCGCCGGAGTCGGTGCGAATCGCGGTCGACGCGCTGCGGCCGGTGGACGGCGAGCTGATCGACCGGGACGCGGTGTGGACGGCCAAGCGGGCCGCGTTCGCCCTGCTCGTCCCGCCGGGGCCGCCGGTCACCGACGTCGACTGGAGCGGGCCGGACGGGTTCGCGGTGTTCTGCGCGCTGGCCGAGGAGCACGGCGCGGCCTGGGACCGGTGGCCGGCCGCGCTGCAACGCCCCGGTCCCGACGCGCTCGCCGCCGCCGATCCGGACCGGGTCCGGCTGCACCGGTGGATCCAGCAGCGCGCGGTCGAGCAGCTCGACGCGGCCCAGCAGGCGGCCCGGGACGGCGGGATGGCGGTCGGCATCGTGCACGACCTGGCCGTCGGGGTCGACCCGCTCGGCGCCGACGCCTGGCTGCTGCCCGGGATCCTGGCCGCGGGCGCGACCGTGGGGGCGCCGCCGGACTCGTTCAACCAGCGGGGGCAGGACTGGGGGTTCCCGCCGTTCCGGCCCGGGCGGCTGGCCGAGACCGCGTACGAGCCGTTCCGGCAGGTGGTCCGGGCCGCGCTCACCCACGGCGGCGGGCTGCGGGTCGACCACGTGATGGGGCTGTTCCGGCTGTGGTGGGTGCCGGCCGGTCGCGGTGCCGCCGGCGGGACGTACGTGGCCTACGACGCCGACGCGATGCTCGCCGTCGTGGTGCTGGAGGCGACCCGGGCCGGCGCGCTCGTCGTCGGCGAGGACCTCGGCACTGTCGAGCCCGGGATCCGGGTCGCGCTGGACCGGGCCGGGGTGCTCGGCTCGGCCGTGCTCTGGTTCTCCCGGGAGGAGGACGAGATCACCCCGCTGCCGCCGGAGCGCTACCGGGAGCGGGCGGTGGCGAGCGTGTCGACGCACGACCTGCCCACCGCGTACGGGCTGCTGGCGGACGAGCAGGTCCGGGTCCGGGCGTCGCTCGGGCAGCTCGACCGGCCGGAGGACGAGGAGCTCCGGCGGGTGTCGGAGGAGAAGGAGCGGCTGCTCACGATGATGCGGGCGGCCGGGCTGGCCGCGCCGGGGTCGTCGCCCGAGGAGCTGGTCCTGGACATGTACCGGCTGCTGGTCAGGACCCCGTGCCGGGTCGTCCTGGCCATGCCGGCCGACGCCGTCGGCGACCTGCGCCAGCCCAACCTGCCCGGCACCCAGGACGAATACCCCAACTGGCGGCTGCCGCTGGCCGACCCCACCGGCAAGCCGGTCTCCCTCGAGACCTTCCTCGCCGCCCCCGGCACCACCACCCTCACCACCCTCCTCACCAACGCCCTGTCCGGCACGGAGTGACCGGTTACGTACACACGATCGGGCGCGATCGTGTGTACGGTTGTGGTGTGCGGACGAACATCGACATCGACGACGCGCTGCTGGCCGAGGCCCAGGAGCTGGCGGGGACCCGGACCAAGAAGGCCACCGTCGAATACGCGCTGGCCGAGCTCATCCGCCGGCGCAAGGCCAAGGGCATCCTGGCCTTCCGCGGCGCCGTCGACTTCGACCTCGACCTGGACCGGGCCCGCAGCGGTCGGACCGGCTGGTGATCGCGGACACCAGCGTCTGGATCGACTTCTTCGCCGGTCGCGCCACCTGGCAGGTCGAGCTGCTCGCGCATGAGCTGGAGGACGAGCAGCCGGTCGGGCTGACGGACATCATCTACGCCGAGATCCTGCAAGGCTTCGAGGACGAGACGCAGCTGCTCGGCGCCGAGCGGCAGCTCCTTCACTTCGACATCCTCCGGCTGGAGGGGCTCGACGACTTCCGCAACGCGGCGATGCTCTACCGGGCCGCCCGCCGGGAGGGGCTGACGATCCGGCGCACCACCGACTGCCTCATCGCCGCGGTCTGCATCCGGGCGGGCCGCCCGCTGCTGCACAACGACGCCGACTTCACCCACCTCGCGCTCGTCTCGCCGCTGAGCGAGGTCAAGCAGCCCTGACCGCCGTACGGGTGCTGGAGATCACCGGGTGGGGGCGGCGGGGAGAGGGGTGGGGTGTTGAAATGAGGTATGAGTGGGTTCGAGGACGTGCTGGCGGCCAACGAGGACTACGCGGCGCGGTTCAGTGACAGCGGGTTGCCGGGGACGGCGGCCCGCGAGCTGGCCGTGATCACCTGCATGGACTCGCGGATCGAGCCGTTGCAGATGCTCGGGCTCAAGCCCGGGGACGCGAAGATCCTGCGCAACGCCGGGGCCCGGGTCACCGACGACGTGCTGCGCACGCTCGTGCTGGCCGTGCACCTGCTCGGCGTGCGCCGGGTGCTGCTGGTCGCGCACACCGACTGCCGGATGACCAAGGTGACCGACGACGACGTGCACGCCGAGATCGCCGCCGACAGCGGCATCGACACCCGCAGCCTCGACTTCCACACGATCGAGGACCAGCGCGGCACGCTGGCCCGCGACGTCCAGCGGATCCGCTCCTCGCCGTACCTGACGCCCGGGGTGGAGGTCCTCGGCGCGCTCTACGACGTGCGGTCCGGGCGCATCGAGGTCGTCGTCCCGGCCTGAGGCGGCGTCGCGGCCCGCACCTGAGCACGCACGGTGTGCGTTGGCCGCGGGTTTGTTCATCCATTGGGAGGACGTGAGGCGGCGGCCTGCGGTAATACCGTCCGGCAACGCACCCCTCGGATGAAAGGGGATCGACGTGCGTAGATCCTCACTCGCCGTCGCCGCAGTCGGCGCGGTCGTGCTGTCCTTCAGCGTCGGCCCGGGCCCGGCGTCGGCGGCACCCGGCCCGGCGGCCGCCGCCGGAGCCGCCGCGGCCCCGTCGGCCGCCGCCAAGATCCCGTCCCTGGTCCGCCAGCAGGCGGCCAAGATCCGTACGGAGCTGGGCCGGACCACGACGCTGAGCCCCAAGGCGCGCACGGCGCTGGGCGACGACCTCGTCGGCGTGGACGCCGCCGGGTCGCTCGACCTGCAGCTGCACGCCGGCACCCAGGTCGGCAAGGCCCAGCTCGCCCAGCTGACCGCGCTCGGCGCGACGGTCCGCTCCTCCTCGGCCGACTTCGCCGCGGTGCCCGGTGTCGCCCTGCCGCAGGCCGGCCTGGTGCACGCGAGCGTGCCGGTCGGCGCGCTCGACGCGGTGGCCGCGCTGCCGTGGGTGGCGGCCGTCCGCCCGGCGATCAAGCCGGCGACCGACGTCGGACCGGTGACCAGCGAGGGCGTCGCCCTGCACCGGGCCGACAAGGCCCAGCGGCTCGGCATCACCGGCCGCGGCCAGCGCGTCGGCGCGATGTCCGACGGCGTGACCAGCCTGGCCGAGTCCGTGGCCAAGGGCGAGCTGCCCGCCGACGTCCAGGTCCTCGACCCGGGCGACGGCGACGAGGGCACCGGGATGCTGGAGATCGTCCACGACGAGGCCCCGGGCGCGAAGCTGCTGTTCTCCGGCACCGGCGAGACGCTCGAGGACCACGTCGCCGGGCTGCGCGCGCTGGCCGCGGCCGGCGCCGGCCTGATCACCGAGGACCTGGCCTTCGACGACGAGCCCGCGTTCCAGCAGGGCCTGGCCGCCTCCACGGCCGAGGCGCTGGCCCGCTCCGGCGTCTTCTTCAGCTCCTCCGCCGGCAACCTCGGCGCCCGGCACACCCCGCGGGTCGCCGCCGTCGGCACCGGCCGCACGCCGGACGACGTCTCCGACGCCACCTTCGGCACCGCCTGCGGGCCGGTCCCGCACAACACGGTCGCCGTCGCCGGTGGCACCGACAACGCGTTCGACCTGCGACTGGGCCAGGACGGCCTGATCCTGGCGACGCTGCAGTGGAGCGAGCCGCGGGCGATCTTCCCGACCGTCGGCCAGGGTGGCTTCACCGACGTCAACCTCTACCTGCTCGACCAGACCGGCCGCTGCCTCGCGGTCAGCAACGCCACCCAGGCCAACGGCGTGGGCGACACCATCGAGCAGGTCCTGTACGACAGCGCCGAGCTCGGCGCCGGCACCCACTCGCTCAAGCTGGTGGTGGACGTGGCCGGGACGTCGTCCGCGGTCGCCCCGCCGACGATCGACCTGCGCTGGCGGACCGCGATCGCGGGCTCCGCGGCGACGGACGCGCCCAGCCGGGCCGGTTCGCTCAACCCGGACTCCAACTACCTGGGCGCGGCCACCAGCGCCGGTGCCGCCGACGCCGGGCTGTCCACCGACCCGAAGGCGGTGCCGCTGGAGACCTTCAGCGCCGGCGGCCCGGTCCAGGTCGGGTCGACCACCACCTGCCCCCGGGGCAAGGCCGGTCCGTGCACCGGCGTCGCCGGGCCGCGGTTCCGGACGGCGATCGCGCCGACCTGGACGGCCGCGGACGGCGTGTCGGTGAGCGGCTCGGGCGGGTTCCCGGACCCGGACGTGTGCCCGTCGGACGTCACCGGCGTGTGCCAGTTCTTCGGTACGTCGGCGGCGGCGCCGTCGGCCACCGGGGTGGCGGCGCTGGTCCGGCAGTCGCTCGGCGGCCGGCTGTCGCCGCCGCTGCTGAACCTGGCCCTGAAGGCGCTGGCGGTGGATCGCGGCGCTCCGGGCCGGGACAACGAGTGGGGCGCGGGCGTCCTGCGCGCGCTGCCGATCTGATCGACGGCGTGTCGCCCGGCCCCGTGCCGGGCGACACGCCGCGTCCGGACCCGCCGGCCGGGGCGCACGCCGCGGGATCGAGTGGCCCGGCGTGCGTCCCGGCTTCGTCGGCGGGACGCACGCCGGCGGTCAGCCGACCGGGACGGGCTCCCGGTCCCGGGTCGCGAGCAGGCTGGTCACCGTCACCACGGCCAGGATCCCGACGATGAGCACGAGGCTGAGCAGCGTGGGGATCTCCGGCACGGACGGCCAGACGGTGTGGGCCCAGTGCAGCACCAGCTTGCCGCCGATCAGCGCGAGGATCGCGGCCAGGCCGTACCCGAGGTGGACCAGCCGGGACAGCGCGCCGGCCAGCAGGAAGTAGAGCGCGCGCAGGCCGAGCAGGGCGAAGGCGTTGGTGGCGAAGACCAGGTACGGGTCGTAGGTGATGCCGTACACGGCCGGGACCGAGTCGACGGCGAAGACCACGTCGGTGGCGAACACGGCCACGACGACGACGGCGAGCGGGGTCAGGGCCCGCCGGGTCCCCTGCCGGACCAGCAGCTTCGGGCCGGCGTAGTCGTCGGTGACCGGGAAGGCCTTGCGCAGCAGCCGGACCGAGCGCATCCGGGAGACGTCGACCTCCTGACCGTGGCCGCCGCGGGCGTCCCGGAAGACCTTGACCGCGGTGGCGGCGAGGATGATCCCGAAGATCAGGAACGTCGCGCTGAACGCGTCCAGCGCCGCGGCCCCGAGCGCGATGAACACGCCGCGCAGCACGAGCGCGCCGACGATCCCGTAGAGCAGCACCCGCTGCTGCAGCGCCGCCGGCACCGCGAACGCCGCCAGCAGCAGCATGAACACGAACAGGTTGTCCACCGACAGCGACTTCTCGACCAGGTAGCCGGCCAGGAACTCGGTGCCGCGGTCGGAGCCGTACCGCCACCAGACCCAGCCGCCGAAGCTCAGCGGCAGCGCGATGTAGAACGCCGACCACAGCGACGCCTCCCGCAGCGACACCTCGTGCGGCCGCCGGGTCAGCAGGAAGTCGACGGCGATCAGGGCCAGTACGGCGGCCAGCGTGATCGCCCAGAGCGTGGGCGTTCCGACGGTCATGCTGCGGGTCCTCCTCGGTCAGGTACGGATCTCACCTGCCGAGGTCTCCTCCACCCGCACCCGGGGACCGGGCCGGACCGCCGCCCGGGGATCCGCAGGGATCCGTACTGGCCGGGTCGGCGCGCTGGGAGTACTCCCCTCGCCGTCCCAGACTGTAAAGGAATCCCCAAGGATTCGCCAGGGCGAGTGGCGATTGACACCCCGCGTCCGGCGGGAAACACTCCGTCCACAACTCCATCCGCGCGACGCGGGGGAAGACCGGTGTGAACCCGGCGCTGACCCGCAACGGTGATGCCGCACTCGTGCGGCGAGCCCGACTGCCCGTCGTCGCGCCGCTCGATCTCCCTCTCCCGTCGTGGTCCGCGGGGCGGAGTCCGGTCGCCGGCGCACGACGTGCCCGGGCGCGCGGTCACCGTGGCGTGGACCGGAAAGGCCTCCCCCGGATGGCATCCCGCCGTGTTCGTCTCGTCGCCGTGCTCGCGGCCACCGCGGCCGCGCTCGTCCCGCTGGCCGGGACCGCGACCGCCGCCCCCGCGCCGACCGCCGCCGCCGCGGCCCCCCGCACGCTCCTGCCCGACGACGCCGCCGCCGGCTGGCTGGCCCGCCGGCTCGTCGACGGCAACCACCTGGAGACGACCTTCGGCGACACGAGCTTCCCGGACCAGGGCCTCACCGTCGACGGGGTGTTCGCGTTCGCCGCGGCCAAGGTCGCCGGCTCGGCCGCGGCCGCCGCGACCGCGTGGCTGGCGCTGCCGGAGAACCTCGACAGCTACACCGGCGGCGGCGGCACCGAGTCGTACGCGGGCCCGACCGCGAAGCTGATGCTGCTGGCCGAGGTCCGCGGCGCGAACCCGCGCTCGTTCGGCGGGGTCAACCTGCGGGCCCGGCTGCTGGACCTGCTCACCCCGTCCGGCCGGTTCTCCGACCGGTCCGCGTTCGGCGACTTCAGCAACGCCTTCGGGCAGTCGTACGCGCTGCTGGCGCTGAAGCGCGACGGCGGCGTCCCGGCCGCCGCGGTCGCCTTCCTGGCCGGCCGGCAGTGCGCCGACGGCGGCTTCCCGGTCGAGCTCGACACGACGGCGTGCACCGGCGACACCGATGCGACCGCGCTGGTCGCGCAGGCGCTGCGGGCGACCGGGCGGACCGCCGCGGCCAACCGCGCCATCGCCTGGCTGGCGTCGAAGCAGCAGCCCGGCGGCGGGGTCGCCGCCCTGGACGGCAGCGGCACGCCCAACGCCAACAGCACCGGCGTGACCGGGCAGGCGCTGGCCGACGCCGGGCGGGTGGTGCCGGCCGTGCGCGCGGGGCTGTTCCTGGCCCGGCTGCAGGTCCGCTGCTCCGGTGCCGCCGCCGACCGCGGCGCGGTCCCGTTCGACCGCTCCGGCATCGACCCGGCGACCGCGCCGCGCGCGACCGCCCAGGCCGTGCTCGGGCTCACCGGGGTCGGCCTGGTCCGGCTGGCCGCGGCCGGGTCCGCGCCGGGCGCTCCCGTGCTGGCCTGCTAGTCCCGTCCCGCTGTCCGTCCCCGCTTCTCCGTCCCGCTTCCCCGTCCAGAGAGGACAGAGCACATGCGACTCCCCTCCCGGCTGCGCCGCGCCGTCATCGCGGTGGCCGTCTCGACCGCCACCGTCGGCGGTCTGGCCGTGGCCACCGCCGCACCGGCCTCGGCCGCCGCCTGCACCGGCACGACCGGCGTCACCGTCGTGGTCGACTTCGGCTCGCTCGGCGGCGGCGTGAAGACGATGTGCGCGCCCGGCGACCCGGCCAGCGGCCTGTCCGCGCTGACCGGCGCCGGCTTCACGTACGCCTTCGCGCCCCGGTTCCCCGGCTTCGTCTGCCAGATCAACGTGAAGCCGAACCCGTGCAACGGCGGCCCCACCACCGCGTACTGGTCGTACTGGCACGCGCCCCGGCACGGCGCCTGGACCTACGGCGGATCCGGCGCGGGCTCGTACAACCCGAAGCCGAACACGGTCGAGGGCTGGGCCTTCGGGGCCGGCACGAAGCCGTCGATCGCCGCGCCATAGCAGACTGGCCCCCGTGTCCCGGCTCCCGCGCGCCCTGCATCCAGGGGCGTGGTGGCTCTGGGCACTGGGGCTGGCCGCCGCGGCCAGCCGCACCACCAACCCGCTGCTGCTCGCGCTGGTCGTCGCCGTCGCCGGCCTGGTCGTGGCCGGCCGGCGCGGCGACGCCCCGTGGGCGTTCGCGTTCAAGTTCTACCTCTGGGGCGGGCTGATCATCGTGCTGTCCCGGGTGCTGTTCCGGGTCGTCATCGGCGGCGGCGACGGCGGGCACGTGCTGCTGCGGCTGCCCGAGATCCCGCTGCCGCACCAGGCCGCCGGCATCCACCTGCTCGGTCCGGTGTCGGCCGAATACCTCCTCGGCGGCCTGTACGACGGGATGCGGCTGGCCGCCATGCTGATCTGCCTCGGCGCGGCCAACGCGCTGGCCGACCCGAAGCGGATGCTCAAGGCCGTCCCCGCCGCCCTGTACGAGGTGGGCACCGCGGTGGTGGTCGCCCTGTCGGTGGCCCCGCAGCTGGTGGAGAGCGTGCTGCGGGTGCGCCGGGCCCGCAAGCTGCGCGGCGCCCAGCAGCGCGGGCTGCGGGCGCTGCGCGGGATCGCCATGCCGGTGCTGGTCGACGCGCTGGACCGGTCGCTGCTGCTGGCCGCGGCGATGGACTCCCGCGGCTACGGCCGGGGCGGTCACGGTCCCCGCCGGGTTCCCGGCGCGCTCCTCGTCGCCGGGCTGCTCGGCGTCTGCGTCGGCGTGTACGGGCTGCTCGACGGCACCAGCCCGGGCTGGGTCGGGCTGCCGATGCTGCTGCTCGGCGTGGTCGTGGCCGGGGTCGGGCTGCCGCTGGCCGGGCGCCGGGTGCGGCGCAGCGTCTACCGGCCGGACCGGTGGCGGGCGGCCGAGACGCTGGTGGCCGGCAGCGGGCTGGCGGCCGCGGCGGTGCTGGTGCTGACGTCCACTGTGGACCCCGGCAACCTCTACCCGTCGCTGGAACCGCTGAGCTGGCCCGGCCTGCCGCTGGTCGGTACGGCCGGCGTGCTGCTCGCGGTGCTGCCGGCCTGGCTGGCGCCGCCGCCGGTGTCCGTGGTCGCCGTCCCCCGGGCGGTGGCGGCGTGATCGACTTCGACGCGGTGACCGTGACGTACGCCGGTTCTTCCCAGCCGGTCCTGCGGGACTTCACCTTGACGGTCGAGGAGGGCGAGCTGTGCCTGGTCGCCGGGCGCACCGGCGCCGGCAAGTCGACCGTGCTGGGCGCCATCAACGGGCTGGTGCCGCACTTCACCGGCGGCCGGCTGGCCGGCCGGGTCACCGTGGCCGGCCTGGACACCCGGACCGCGCCGCCGCGGGAGCTGGCCCACCTGGTCGGCGTGGTCGGGCAGGACCCGCTGGCCGGCTTCGTCACCGACACCATCGAGGACGAGCTGGCCTACACGATGGAGCAGCTGGCCGTGCCGCCGGCGGTGCGCGGCGCGCGTCCGGCGCCGATCACGATCTACCGCGCGCTCGATTTTCTGCGCGAGCAGGGCCTCGTGCACCGCATCGAAAGCCGCAACGCATTCATCGCCTGCGTGCATAACCACGACAGCGGCGATCCGGTGGTGTTCCTCATTTGCGAGACCTGCGGCACCGTCGGCGAGGCCGGCAGCG